>DAINRN010000023.1:6718-7465 GCA_036741815.1 Acidobacteriota bacterium | reverse complement strand
AAGGCGGCTCGATCACGATCAGCCACGACGCGCCCTACGCAGGCCTGGTCGGCAAGACGGTGGCCCTGGAGCCGATCACCGGTTTCAGCTTCGATACGCCGCTCATCTATCGGGCGAAATAGCCGGATCCGCCATGTCTCGAAAAATCTGATGGGCCGCGGCCGAGGGGGGCGGCAAACCCCCGGCTGCGGCGCTCCGATTCCGAATCCGGGCCAATTGCTTGAATCGGCCGGCCTTGGCAGTTAAAAGACGTGAAGTCAATAAGTTGCACAGAAAAAGGGCGAGGGGCAGGGCCTCCCTCGGTCCCGACCGATCCAGCAGGCTGAATCGGCCCGGGTCCAACGGCCTGGACCCCTCCTCTAAGTTGTTGACGTAGCGGCATTCTACGGATAGGCTTCCGCGCTCGATCCCCGGCGCGATCCTTGCTGAAAGAAGACAACGAATGACACATTGCCGTCCACCGCTCGAGGCGACGCAGGTGGCGGCGCGGTCGCAAGCGTTCCCGTCGCATTGAGAGTGGACGGTCATGGGCCCCGTAAAGGCCCGCTTCAAGGAGCGATAAGGCTGATGAAGCATAAACTGTTTTGCTTGCTGATCCTGCTCACCGCGCTGGCCCTCGTCGGCCCCGCGGTCGCCCAGGACATCTCCACGAAGGGTGGGGTCAGCGGAACGATCGTGGACACAACGGGCGCGGTAGTGCCCGGGGCCACGATCACGGTCACGGGCCCCATCGGGGAGCGTGTCGTG
>DAINRN010000023.1:0-6708 GCA_036741815.1 Acidobacteriota bacterium | reverse complement strand
AACGTCGGCAACCTCATCCCCGGCCAGTACACGGTGAAGGCGTCGCTCAGCGGCTTCAAGACCGCCGCGGCGTCGGACGTGACCGTGTACGTCGGCAAGGACACCTCGGTCCGCCTCACCCTCACCACGGGTGACATCACGGAGACGATCGAGGTCGTGGGCGGAGCGGTGGACATCGACACCGGCAACACCGCCATCGGCTCCAACCTCAACTCCCAGGTCTTCCAGAACCTGCCTGTCCAGCGTCGGGTGGACAGCCTGTTCTACCTGGCCCCTGGCGTCACCGAGAGCCAGCGCGGTGGGCGGGCGAACCCGTCCATCTCCGGCGGTTCGGCGCTGGACAACCTCTACGTGGCGGACGGCGTGAACATCACCGACTCCTCGTTCGGCGGCCTGGGCGTCTTCTCCCGGGTGTACGGCACGCTGGGCGTGGGCATCAACACCGCCTTCGTGGAAGAGGTGCAGATAAAGACGGGCGGCTTCGAGCCGCAGTACGGCCAGTCGCAGGGCGGTATCGTCAACATCATCACCCGGTCGGGCGGGCGCGAGTGGCGCGGATCCGTCTCCGGCTTCCTGCAGCCCGGCAGCCTCGAGTCCACGCGCGAGCAGCCGGACGACACGCGCATCAACAAGGTGGGCGAGCGCCGCAGCGAGGACTTCTGGGACGTCGGCTTCGACCTCGGCGGGCCCCTGATGAAGGACAAGCTGTTCTTCTACGGCAACTTCAACCCCAGCTACCGGTATGACAACGTGGTCGGCGCCCGCAACGCGGGCCTGGCCGCGCTCGGCGAGTTCGACCGGCGCTACAGCACCTACAACTATGCGGCCAAGCTGGACTGGAACCTGGCCCCCAGCCACCAGATCAACTTCTCGATCTTCGGCGACCCTTCCAGCACCAACAAGAGCTCGTTCAGCACCCTGAACATCGACAACACGACCGCCGACAGCAAGCTGGACTACGGCACCCGCAACGTCGCGGTCCGTTACAACGGGATCCTCAGCAACACCTGGTCGCTGAACATCTCGGGCAGCCAGGGCACGAACCACTTCGACGAGACGGACTTCGACCCCATCCACACGATTTTGGACCGCACGCAGCCCACGCGTGGCAACTTCACGGCCGTCGGCCTCGGCTTCTTCGAGCCGACCGACGGGAAGACCTGGCGCGGCACCATCGACACCACGAAGCAGTTCGCGGCGGGTGGCGACCACAGCTTCAGCGTGGGCTACCAGTACCAGCGCGGCGAGTACAGCGGCATCCGTGACCGCAGCGGACCGCGGTTCGACGTGCCCGCGACCAACACGGACGGTACCTTCGTCACCCCGGACTTCGCGGCGGGCCAGCCGCTGAACGCGGCCTTCTCGCTGCGCCTGGCGCCGGCGTCGTGCGTACTCTGCCCGATGGTGGAGCGCGACGGCGTGCTCGTCCCGGTCTACCTGCGTCAGGACCGTGGCGAGTTCGGGCGGGCCGCGTTCGACACGAACTCCACCTACCATGCGATGTACGGCCAGGACACCTGGCGCGTGGGCAAGAAGCTCACCCTGCTTCTCGGCGTCCGCTGGGAGAAGGAGGAGCTGGTCGGCAACCCCGGCCCCAGCGGCGAGCGCGTCAACTCGCAAGGCAGCTTCGACAGCCAGTGGTCGCCTCGCGTGGGCTTCACCTTCGACCCCAAGGGCGAGGGCAAGACGAAGCTGTACTACAACTTCGGCCGGTTCCACGAGTACATCCCCCTGGACATGGCGGAGCGGTCGCTCTCCTCGGAGCAGGGGTTCATCAACGCCCGCTATGCGCCTGAGTTCACCGTCGACGGCCAGGGCCGGCGCATCGCGACCATCAACGAGTTCGGCACCGTCACCCCGATCATCGACGCCGCGCACTGGATCAACAACGGCGCGGTGGGCGGAGCCGGTTCCGGCGTGAACATCTCGCTGCAGGACCCGTCGAGCCCGATCCTGGAAGGGACCAAGCTGGGCTACTCCGACGAGCACCTGGTCGGCTTCGAGCAGCAGATAATGGGCAACGTGGTGTTCTCGGTACGGTACCTCAACCGGCAGATGAAGCGGATCGTCGAGGACGCCGCGGTCGTGTCCCCGGAGGGCGCATCCTTCTTCGGCACGACCTACTTCATCGCCAACGTGGACTCGACCATCGACGCGGGCGTCAACCCGCCCGAGTTCACGTACAACCCCGGTGACCCCCTGCCTGCCGAATGCGATCCGTCGCTGGACGCGGGCACCTTCGTGCCGCCGGGTGGCGGAGCGGAGCGGGGCGCGTGCTTCGCGGCTGTCGGCGCCAACGGCCAGCCTTCGGGCAGCTCCGGCGCGGACGGCGTTCCGGACGGGTTCCCCGACGTGACGCACAAGTACCAGGCGGTCGAGATCGAGCTGAACAAGCGCTTCTCGCACGGCTGGCAGCTCCTGGCGAACTGGCGGATCGCGAAGGTCGAGGGCAACTTCGAGGGCCACTTCCGGAACGACAACGGCCAGACCGACCCCGCGATCAGCTCGCTGTTCGACTTCACCGAGGGTGAGCTGGGCCTCCTCGGAGACCAGTTCGCAACCGGCGACCTCAACACCGATCGCCGCCACATCGTGAACCTCTACGGCAGCTACGCGTTCGGCGGCGGCTCGGGGCTCAACCTCGGCGCCGGCGTCCGTTACGAGACGGGCGTGCCCATCAGCCAGTTCTACGCGCACCCGGCCTACCTCAACGCAGGCGAGGTCCCGGTCGGTGGCCGTGGCGCGCTGGGCCGCAGCGACAACACGACGCGGTTCGACTTCCACGCGGATTACCCGATCAAGCTGTCCGACAAGCGGAAGCTGACGTTGAGCGCCGACGTCTTCAACCTGTTCGACAGCCAGAACGTGCGCGCGACCGATCAGCTCGTGGAGAGCACCGCGGGCCAGCTGAACCCGGACTTCACCCAGCCCGGTTTCGAGCCCGGCTTCGGCCCCCGCGTGATCGATTCGTACTACACGCCGCGCAACATCCGGTTCGGCGTCAAGCTCGACTTCTAGGCTGGCGTCGGTCACAATCGTGGCAGGGGGGGTCAAAGCCCCCCCTGCCGTTTTTCTCTTTGGTGGGTTTCCCAATGCGCTTTCCCGCCGCCGCCGCCTTCGTTCTTTTCGCCGCCGCGACGTCTTTTGCTCAACACAAGGGCACCGACGGCCTGCAGCAGGAGAAGGACCACAAGCTGGCCCTGGAGCATTACGAGAAGGGCCGGGACGCCATGACCTCCGAGCGTTTCCAGGAGGCCGTGGAAGAGTTCAAGGCCGCCATCCAGATCGACCCGCTCCTCACCCTGGCCCACTACCGCAAGGGCCAGGCCCACATGGCCCTCAAGGAGTACGCTCAGGCCGAGCACGCGTTCATCGCCTGCCGGGACGCCCACGCGACGCTGGCCGGGATGCAGCTCTCCAACCGCGAGGAAGTGGAGCGGCGGCGCGCGGACGAGGTCGACCAGCTCAACAACGAGCTGGCCATGATCCAGCAGGGAACCAACAAGAACACGAACCCGAATCGGCCCAACCAGATCCAGCAGCGCATCGCCGAGCTGGAGCGCAGCCGCCGCAAGGGGGGCTCGGAAGCGCCCGCCCCGCCCGCGGAGATCGCCGTCTCCCTGGGATCCGCCTACTTCCGGCAGGGAAAGATGGACCTGGCGGAGAAGGAGTGGAGGGCGGCCGCCATCGCCAACCCCAAGCTCGGCGAGGCCCACAACAACCTGGCCGCCCTGTACCTGATGTCGCAGAAGCTGGACGACGCGCAGAAGGAGCTGGAGCTGGCCGAGAAGGCGGGCTACCACGTCAACCCGCGCCTGAAGGACGACATCAAGAACGCGCGCAACTCGAGCTCCCCGAAATAGAGGCGCAGGCCGCGGGCCTCGTGCCGCGGACAGGATGACGTCGTGACCCTGGCCCACATCTCCCTTCCATTCCTGCTCGTCGCGGCGGCCGCGCAGGCGCCGAGCCCGACACCTCCCGGCGAGAAGCCGCTCCCCCGCATCGAGGCGGAGTCGGAGCTGGTGGAGCTCGACGTGGTGGTGACGGACGACAAGGACCGTCCCGTCACGGACCTGGGCGCGGACAGCTTCGAGCTGCTCGAGGACGGCCGGCAGCGGCCCGTCTCGCACTTCGTGCCGGGATTCGCCGCGGCGCCCCCCGCTCCCGCCGCGGTGCCGCTGCCCGGGCCGGCCGCTCGACCGCCGGCCCCGTCGGAGGTCGTCCCCAGGGACCGGTTCCTCGTCCTGGCCGTGGACGATTTCCACCTGCAGCCGGCGGACCTCCCGTACGTGCAGAGGGCGCTCGTCCGCTTCATCGACGGCCAGCTCGGCGCCGGTGACCAGGCGATGGTGGTGGCGGCCAGCGGCAGCCTGGGCGCCCTCCAGCAGTTCACCGCCGACCGCGAGGTCCTGCGGCACGCGGCGGACAGGATCCGGCCCCAGAGCCGCTCCTCCCGCCCCTACGGCTCGACCCTCGACGTCCCGCGCATCTCGGACTACCAGGCGGAGCTGATCGAGCAGGGCGACCGGGAGGCCCTGAGCATGGCCGTGGAGGAGATCATGGTCACCGAGCCCACGGCCCGGCAGACCAACATCGCCCAAGCGAGGAACGAGCAGCGTGTGCGGACCATGGCCCGCCAGATCGTGGCCTCGAACGCCCACGTCACCTCGCTCACGCTGAACGCCCTGGAGCGGCTCGTCCTTGGCCTCCGTCCCGTCCGCGGCCGCAAGGTCGTGGCCTTCTTCTCCAGCGGGTTCTTCCTGGGGCCGGAGCGCCAGACCGAGAGGGCGGACCTGCAGGTGATCGCGGACGCGGCCGCCCGCTCGGGCGTCGTCTTCTACACGATCGACGCCCGGGGCCTCACGTCCACCGCCGCCATCGCCGACGCCAGCATGGGAGGGAGCGCCAACATACGCGGGGGACGGTCCCAGGGATCGGAGGCCACCCCCGGCACGCGCGCGCGCATCGAGCTGCGCGCGGTGGACGCCGCCCGGGACGGGTTGAGCGCCCTGGCCCTCGACACCGGAGGCCTGACCTTCTTCGACCACAACGACCTCCAGGCGCCGCTGCAGCGGGTGCTCGAGGACAGCGCCGTCTACTACCGCCTGGGCTTCGAGCCGCAGGAGTCGCCGCGCGACGGCCGCTTCCACAAGATCGAGGTCCGCGTGCCCGGACGTCCGGGCCTGCGCGTGCGGGCGGCGAGCGGCTATTTCGCGCAGGGCAAGGAGACCGCCGCGGCGAAGGCCGGCCCCGCGGCCGGCACGCAGGACGCGTCGCAGCTCCTGCGGGCCGCCCTCGATTCACCGTATCCCTTGCGCGACCTCCCCCTCGACCTGGCGGCGGACTTCGTGGGCTCGGACGCGGGCGACGTGGTGACGGCGACGCTCTGGATGGACGCGTCCCGTCTGCCGTTCGAGGCCGCGGGCGAGGGCCGGGAGGCGGCCGCCCTCGACATCGTCGGCGTCGTGGTGGACGAGAAGGGGAAGCCGGTGGACCAGTTCAGCGACCGCGTGGAGCTGAGCCTGACCCCGGAATCGAAGGAGCGGATGCTGCGCAACGGCCTGACCTATCGCAAGACGATGGCCGTGCCCGCCGGCCTCCTCCAGGCGCGGGTGGCGGTCCGCGCGGACAAGAGCGGCCTCGTGGGCAACGCCTCGCAGTGGGTGGAGGTCCCCGACCGGACGCGCGCGGACCTGGCCCTGAGCAGCATCCTTCTCCTCGGAGAGGGACAGGCCCCGGCCCCGGCCCCTCCGGGCGGCCGCGGCGCGGTCTCCTTCGACCGCCCCGAAGGGCCGGAGGTGTCGCGGCGCTTTCCGCGCACCGGCCACCTCGATTACCTCCTGGTCGTCTACGGCAGCGGCAAGGCGAAAGCCGCGGCGCCGGCGGACGTGGTGGTGGAGAGCCAGCTCCTGTCCGGGAGCACCGTCCTGACCCGCTCTCCGGCGGCGCCCGTGCCGGCCGAAGGCCCCGGCGGCCTGCCGGTGGCCAGCGGCCGTCTGCGCCTCGACCCGCTCGCGGCGGGGGACTACGAGCTGCGGCTGGTCGTGAGCGACCGCGACACCGGCGCGACCGGGACCCGCAGCCTGCGCTTCACGGTCGAGTGAGCGACTGCAGCAGCGCTTCCGCGCCCGGGTGGCCGAGGGCCTTGGCCTTTCGCGCCGCCTCTTCCGCCTCGGACCGGCGGCCCGCCTTGCCCAGGCCCACCGCGAGCTGGTAGACGGCCTCGGCGTCCTCGGGCGCCGCGGCGGCGCCCTTCTCCAGGTACGCGATGGCGGCGGGCACCCGGTTCGCGGCCAGGTAGATGCGTCCCAGCCCCGTCCAGCTTGCCGCGTCCGTGGGATCGACGATGGTGGCCTTCTCCAGGCTGACCGCGGCCTCGGAGATGCGCCCGGCCTCCAGGTATTCCATCCCCATCAGGAAGAAGACAAAGGCGGCGGTCGGGTCCGCCTGCGCCGCGCGGTTGAGGTGCTCGACCGCCAGGGCGGGGTTGCCCTGCGCGGCCGCCAGCCGTCCCCGCGCCAGCCACACGCGCGCCGTCTCGCCTTCGACCTGGACGGCGCGGGCGATCTCCGCCGCGGCGTCTTCGTATCGCTTCTGCTCGGCGCGGGCCCATGCCAGGGCCAGCCGCGTCTCGGCGTCATCCGGCTGGATGCGCCGCAAGACACGCGCGAGGCGTTTCTCTGGTTCGGGCAACCGACCATCGCCGAG
>DAINRN010000022.1:0-15422 GCA_036741815.1 Acidobacteriota bacterium | reverse complement strand
CAAGCGGCTGGTCGAGCACAAGCGCGACGTCGTGATCCTGCTCGACTCCATCACCCGCCTCGCCCGCGCCTACAACGCCATCGTCCCGCCCTCGGGCAAGGTGCTGTCGGGCGGCGTGGACAGCAACGCGCTGCAGCGCCCCAAGCGTTTCTTCGGGGCCGCGCGCAACATCGAGGAGGGGGGAAGCCTGACCATCATCGCCTCCGCGCTGGTGGAGACGGGATCCCGCATGGACGACGTGATCTTCGAGGAGTTCAAGGGCACCGGGAACTCCGAGATCGTGCTGGACCGCAAGCTCACCGACAAGCGGGTCTTCCCCTCCATCGACATCAACCGCAGCGGCACCCGGAAGGAGGAGCTCCTCGTCCCCAAGGAGGAGCTGAACCGCGGCTGGATCCTGCGCAAGGTCCTCTCCGCGCTCTCGCCGGTGGAGGCCATGGAGCTGCTTTTGGAGCGCCTGGCCAAGACGAAGACGAACAAGGAATTCCTGGAAAGCATGTCGAGCGGTGGCTAGCAGCAGCCAGAGCGGCGAGCGGAGCGGGACTCACTCCCGCGGAGCGAGCGGGGTGTCCGAGGGGGGCGGCGCAGCCCCCCTCGGCTGAATGACGCCCTGAAGTGACGGATCCCGCGCCGGCCGCCCGCAGCGGCCTCCTCTCCCGGCTGGCCGACGCCCTCGCCCGCGCGTCGGCGCGTTACGTGCCCGACGCGTTCTCCATCGCCTGCGTCCTGACCTTCGTGACCTTCGGCTTCGCCCTGACCGTGGGCGGCGCGAGCCCGCGGGCGTGCCTTCAGGCGTGGGGCGCGGGCTTCTGGAGCCTGCTGGGGTTCGGGATGCAGATGTGCGTCGTGATCTTCGCGGGCTATCTGCTCGCGGTCTCGCCGCCCGTCCACCGGCTGCTCGACGCCCTGGCCGCCGTGCCGCGCAGCCCGCGCCAGGCCGTGGCCTGGACGGCCTTCCTCTCGCTCGTGCTGTGCTGGCTGAACTGGGGCATGGGCCTCATCGCGTCCGCCGTCCTCGTGGGGACGGTCGCACGGCGGCATCCGGACGTCGATTACCGGCTGCTGGTCGCCGTCGCCTATCTGGGCATGGGGGCCACCTTCCACGGCGGGCTGTCCGCCTCTGTGCCGCTGCTCGTGGCCACGCCCGACTCGGACACGCTCAAGGCCGGCCTCATCGACGCGCCGATCCCGCTGCGGCAGACCGTGTTCACGGTCCAGAACCTCGCGCTCATGTCCGTGGTGACGCTCGGGCTCCCGATCTTCGTGGCCCTCCTCCATCCGGCCGAGGACCGGGTGGTCAAGGCGGATCCCGCAGCGCTCCAGGCCGTGGCCCCCGCCCCGGTCACGAGAAGGCCCGAGCACCCGACGCCGGCGGAGCGCCTCATGCACAGCGGGCTGGTCAACCGCGCCACCGCGCTGCTCGGCCTCGGCTATCTCGGCCTCGAGGCGGCGGGCGGCCGCCTGAGCCTCACCCTCGACACGGTCAACCTGATGTTCCTGTCCCTGGCCATCGCGCTCCACCCGAGCCCGGCCGCCATCATGGCCGCCGCCGAGGACGCCGCGCGGCCGCTTCACGGGGTCGTCCTCCAGTTCCCGCTCTATGCGGGGATCGCCGGGATCATCAAGGGCACCGGCCTGGCGACCTGGCTGGCCTCGGCCTTCCTGTCCGTGGCCACGGCGAAGACGTTCCCCGTGATCGTGTTCTGGTACTCGGCGGCCCTGGACTATTTCGTCTCTTCCGGCGGGGGGAAGTGGGTCATCGAGGCCGCCTACGTGCTCGAGGCGGGCAAGGCGCTGGGGGTCCCGGTGACCAAGGTGGTGATGGCCTACGCCTACGGCGACATGGCCACGAACATCATCCAGCCCTTCTGGGCCATCCCGCTCCTGGGCGTGGCGCGCCTCGAGTTCCGCGACATCCTCGGCTACGAGATCCTTGTCTTCGTTGTCTACGCGGCGCTGATGAGCGCGGCCCTCCTCGTCTTCTGACGTGGCGGGAGGGCAGGGCAGGAAGGCGCGGCGCCCGCTCCTCAAGTGGATCCTGCTGGCCCTCGCCGTGGCCGCGGCCGTGGTGGCTGGCCGTCTCCTGCCCGTGGCGTCCTGGACGAAGGATCTGGAGGGCTGGATCTCGGGCCTGGGCGCTCTGGGCTACGCGGCGTTCTACCTGATCTACGTGGCGGCCACGGTGCTCTTCGTGCCGGGAGCCGCCCTCACCATCGCGGCGGGCTTCCTCTTCGGGCTCGTCCGCGGGACCGTCATCGTCTCCGCGGCCTCCACCACGGCGGCCGGCCTGGCCTTCCTCATCGCCCGGCACGCGGCGCGCGGGGCGGTGGAGGCGCGGGCCCGCCGGGACGCCCGCTTCACCGCCATCGACAGGGCCATAGGGGAGCGCGGATGGAAGATCGTCGCGCTCCTGCGCCTGAGCCCGGCAGTGCCTTTCAGCCTCAGCAACTATTTCTACGGGCTGACCGCGATCCGGTTCGGGCCGTACCTGCTGACGAGCTGGCTCGCGATGCTCCCCGCCACGGTGCTGTACGTCTATCTCGGGGCGGCGGGGAGAGCCGCGGCGCGGGGCGGAGGACGGACGGCGGCCGAGAACGCCTACCTGGCGGTGGGACTCGTCGCCAGCGTCGCGGTCACGGTCTACCTGACGCGGCTGGCGCGGAAGGCTCTGCGCGAGGCGGGCGCGGCGCCGCGGGGCTGACCGAGTGCGACTCCTCGAACCGCTCCATCGTGGGGTCGCCGATGCCGGGCCTCACCGTCACCTTCACGGTCGCGGTGGCCAGCGTGCGGTTGAGGCGGCGCATGGTGGCCTTGATCTGGTAGATGCCGGCCTTGATGTACTCGTGGTCGGCCGTGAAGCGCCGCTCGATGGTGGTCTTGCCCTCCTCGAACGGGGCGCAGTCGGCCTCGTGCACGCTCTTGCCGCCGTCGTCCCAGTCCCACTCGACCTCGGGGCAGTGGTAGTCCTCCACGTCGCCGCCGCCGACCAGCTCCAGCGTCAGCAGCACGTTGACGGGCGAGAACGCCATGCGCGGCGCGGCCCGCAGCTCCAGGTGCGGCTTCTTCACCTTCTCCTCGCGCTTCTCTTCGCCGGCCGTCACCGCTCCCGCCGCCACCAACGCGAAGGCCGCCACCAGCGCCCCGGTTCGAACCATGGTCCCCTCCTGCTCCGGGCATTCTAGGGCAGCGGCGGGCCCCGCTCCAGTGTCTTTCGACACGCGCGCGACCGGCGTTCAGGAAATTGAAGTGGGCATCTCTATACTGGGGCGTGGCGGAAGAGGACCCGGAAAGCGCGCCGCGGCTCCTGCGGCTGGCGCCCAGCGCCGCGCTGAAGGAGAAGCGGCTGACTTCGCTGCTCCAGGGCCGCGAAGCGGAGAGCGCCCGTCTCGCCGCCGCGGTGCGGCAGGCGCAGGCGGTCGGCAGCCTCGCGCTCGCGGGGATCGAGCCGACGCCGGGCGAGGTCGGGCGATGGGAAGTGGCCCGCTCGGCGGTGGACGAGCACGCGCCGTTCACCGTGAGCGCGATCCTGGCCTGGCACCGGGCCGCGACGGGAAGCGCCGCCGGCTTGCGCACGACCGAAGGGTCGCGCGACGGCGGTCCTCCTCCGGCGCCCGCGGAGTTCGTCGCCACGCGGCTCCGCAACCTCGAGGAGTGGCTTAGCGTCGGCAGCGGCGCTGACCTGAAGCCGTCCCAGCGCGGCGCCCTTGCCCTGGCCCGCATCGTGGAGATCCTGCCCTTCGACGACGGCAACGGCCGGGTGGCGCGGCTGGCCGCCTCTCACATCATGGTGGGCGCGGGCGCGCGCGCTCCGGTGCTCACGGGCGAGGACCGGCAGCGGCTGATCCAGTCCCTCCAGGCCGCCTTCCAGCTCCGCACGGAGCTTCTCGCGTCGCTCCTGGACGAGGCCGCGGAGCGAGCCCTGGACGTGATGATCCGCACCCTGGAGGGTTGAGACTTACAACTCCCAGCCCCATCCCCAGCGCTTCATCGCTTGTACGCCTTGCCGCCCCGCGGCGGCTGATCCATCGTGGCGCGATGGCGGTCGCGGCGCTCCAGGATCTCGGCGGCGCCTCGCAGCGGTCCACCGGTGTCTTCCTCCTGCAGACCGTAGGCGCTCCCGATGTCGTCCACGCTGTTCTGGTCCGGCGTGGGGGAGCTGCCGCCGGGGGTCTCGTCGCCGACGTACTCGTTATCCATGACGCTGTCGTCGGGATCGCCCACGCGTATGTTCTTGCCTTCGCCGGGAATCTCCTCTCGCGGCCCTCGGGCCTCGAGCGGCACGACGCCGGTGCGCTGCGCCTCCGCCGCGATCGCGGTCGCGGACGGCGCCGACACGAACTCCGGTCGAGGCTTCACCGCGACTCGCCTCTCCGGCAGGACCTTCCCCGCCAATCCCGGACGCTTCGCACGTGTGGCTCGGCTGTGCCGCCGCCCGCTGGTGCTCTTGGCCGCCCCCGCCTTCGCCTTCGTTTTCGTCGGCGCTTTCTTCTTCTTGTTCTTCTTCTTCATGCCTGGAACCTCGCGGTAGACCGCAGGAGCAGGAAGCGTGCCAGCGCCCGAGCCAGAAAAGACCGGTGCTACGATCGCGCCGTGGACGTGGTGCTGCCTCCCGGCCTCCGCCGCCTGTTCGACGCCGTCGTCTCGGCGGGCGGGCGCCCCTATGTCGTGGGCGGCGCCGTCCGCGACGCCCTTCTCGGCCTGCCGGTCAAGGACTTCGACGTCGAGGTCTTCGGCCTCGGTGCCGACGGCCTGAAGGAGGCCCTGGCCTCGCTCGGCGACGTCAACGCCGTGGGCGAGGCGTTCACGGTGTACAAAGTGGCCGGCCTCGAAGGCGTCGACGGCGCGATCGACGTCTCCATCCCGCGCCGGGATTCCAAGGTGGGGCCGGGGCACCGCGGCATCGCCGTGTCCGGGGACCCGGGCCTCTCGCTCGAGGAGGCCTCACGCCGCCGGGACTTCACGATGAACGCGCTGCTCCTCGACCCCTTCACGGGCGGGGTCGAGGACCCGCACGGCGGCCAGGCAGACCTGGCCGCCCGCCGGCTCCGCGCGGTGGACGCGCGGACCTTCGGAGAGGATCCCCTCCGCGCCCTGCGCGCGGTCCAGCTCGCGGCCCGCTTCGAGCTGACCGTGGACCCGGAGACCGCCCGCCTCTGCGCGGCCATGCCCCTGGCCGAGCTGCCGGCGGAGCGGATCTTCGGCGAGATCGAGAAGTTGCTCCTCGAGGCGCGCCGGCCCTCGATCGGCCTCCGGCTCATGCGCGAGTGGGGGATGCTGCGGACCCTGGCGCCGGAGCTGCTGCCCCTGCCCGACACGCCGCAGGAGCCCGAGTGGCACCCGGAAGGCGACGTGTGGACCCACACCCTCCTGGCCATGGACGAGGCGGCGCAGCAGATCGCGGACCTGGATCGCCCGCGGGCCCTGGCCGTGATGCTGGGCACGCTCTGCCACGACCTGGGCAAGCCCGCCACCACCCGCTTCGAGGACGGCCGCGTGCGCTCGAAGGGTCACGAGGAAGGCGGCCTGGATCCGACGCGCACGCTCCTGGACCGGTGGAACGTCCATACCCTGCTGGGCTACGACCTGCGCGGCCAGGTCCTGGCTCTCGTCGGCAACCACCTCAAGCCGTATCAGCTTTACAAGGACCGCGAGCTGGTCACGGACGGGGCCATCCGGCGCCTGTCCGCCAGGTGCGAGCCGGTTCTTTTGCACCGTGTGGCCCGCGCCGACTGCCTGGGCCGCAGCCCGGGTCGGTTCTCGACGGAGCCCATGGACTGGTTCCTCCGCCGCGCCCAGGACCTGGACGTGGCCGAGCGTCCGCCGGAGCCGATCCTCCGGGGCCGCGACCTGCTGGCCCTGGGCCTTTCACCGGGTCCCGAGATCGGCCGCGTGCTGAAGGCCGTCTACGAGCGCCAGCTCGACGGCGCGGTCACGAACCTCGACGAAGCCCGCGCGGAGGCACGGCGGGTGTTGGCCGCGGAGGCGGAGCTTCGCTAGAAAGAGTATCCGAAGGAGAGGTTGACGCGCGGGCCCTCGGAGCCTTGGGCGGCGTCGAGCCGGAACAGCACGTCGTCCTTGGACTTGATCCGGAGCCCCGCGCCGTAGCTGGATGCGAAGCCCGGAGTCGCCATCTCGGACGCGCCGCCCCAGACCCGGCCGCCGTCGTAGAAGGCCGCCAGCTCGAAGGGTCCCTTCACCCGGAAGCGATATTCGGCGGAAAGGCTGGCGAGCTTCGGCCCGCGGAACCGGTACTGCGGGAAGCTGCGTAGCGTCCGGGAACCGCCCAGGGCGTGTTGCAGGTAGTACGGCACGTCCCCGTCGGCGCGCTCGAAGTAGCCCCGCAGCGCGAACACGTGGCGTTCGCCGAGCGGGACGTACTGGCGGGCATCGAGGAAGTAGCGGTCGAAGGACGCGGCGCCCTGGCCCATCCCGTTGTAGCGCGAGACCGACGCCTCCACGAAGGTGCCGCTCCGCGGATCGCGGGGACGGTCCCTGTGGTCGTACGCCAGCGAGAACGTGGTCGCCTGGAATGACAGCCCGCGCGTCGACGCATCGAGCCCGCCCTGGAAACTCGCCGCGGCGTCCGCCGTGTCCAGCGACGCACGCGTATCGAGCCAGCCCGCGCGGACCGAGGCGACCACCCGGCGCGTCAACCGATACCCCATCACCGCCTCGTACGAGTTGTCCTTGTAGACGAAGGGAATCGCGGTGTCCCCGTCGGATCCGTACAGGCGTCCATTGGCCAGCTCCTGGTGCCGGAACTCTCCGTAGACGAAGAAGGGCCGCGCGTTCGACCCGTCCAGCATCGAGGGCATCAGCGCCTCGAGGGTGCGCCGCTTGGAGGGAGCGCCGCCGGGCGCGTAGGGGATTCGGCCCAGGCGCAGGTTGACCACGGAGTCGCCCTTGAACGACCAGGCGCCGCCGAGGTTGACGTCCAAAGGAGTCCCCGCGAAGCCGGGCGCGAAATAGGCGAGGCCCGGCCCGCTTCCGGCCCCCTCGCCCAGGTTCCCGAGCGAGGGATAGAGCCCGGCCTGGTTGAGGGAGACCATCAGCCGCTTCGGATGGCGGTCGATCCAGGACGAGGCCTTGTCGGTGAGCGATTGCGCGTCGGCCAGCGCCGCGCTGCTCAGGCTCGCGGCAAGCACGGCGCAGGAGAGTCTAGACATCCGACCAGCGTATCACAGGCGTGGCGATCTTTTGGCCCCCGGTCTGCCGCCCGGACCGGAGATCGGCCGGGTGCTGACGGCGGTCTACGAGCGCCAGCCCGGCGGCGTGGTCACGAACCTCGACGAAGCCGCGCGGAGGCGCTATGAGCTCCGTCTCAACGGGACAGAGAGGATTGAGGGGGACGACGGCGCCGGGATCACCCGTCTTCAACGGTACAGTTTGCGCATCTTGACATCAAAGCCGGCGAACATCATGATGACGAGATGAGGACCACTCTGACGCTGGACGGAGACGTCGCGGACCGTCTCAAGCTGGAGATCCGACGGCGCGGGAAGGCCATGAAGGTCGTGGTCAACGAGGCCCTGAGGCACGGGCTCGGGCTCGTGGGGAAGCCTGTGCGGCCGCCGCGCTTCCAGGTCCGGGCCCACGCCTTCGGGTTCAGGCCCGGGATCGACCTCGACCGGATCAACCAGCTCGTGGACGAGCTGGAATCGGAGGAGACGGCCCGGAAGCTCCGCCGGTGATCCTGCCCGACGTCAACCTCCTGCTCCACGCCTACAACCGCGAATCACGGGCGCACGCCGCTGCTCGCCGGTGGTGGGAGGCGCTAATGAACGGCACCGGACCGGTAGGGCTGGCCTGGGCAGTGATCCTGGGTTTCCTGCGCATCTCCACCCACCGGCACATCCTGAGCAGTCCGCTGTCGGTGGACGCTGCGTGCGCCATTTGCCGATCGTGGCTGGCCCAACCGCAGGTCAGCATGCTGCATCCCGGCGACCGTCACGCCGAGATCCTCTTCGGACTGCTGGGATCCCTGGGAACGGCGGGGAACCTCACGACCGATGCCCACCTCGCCGCCCTGGCCATCGAGCATCAGGCGGAACTGCACTCCACCGACGCCGACTTCCGGCGCTTCGGGGGGCTGCGGTGGACGAATCCGCTGACGTAGACTTCTCAACGGACTCCTTAAGAGCCGTCTTGCCCGGTCGGCCGGTCGGAAAGCGACTTGGCCAGCTCCAACGCCAGGAACGGATTGCGCAGGACGGTGGCGCGCAGGGCGATGCCCGGGACGACGACGATCTGGGCCTGGTCGCGGATGCGGGCGGTGTCGTGGCGCGGCTCGCCGGTCAGGGCCTCCTCGCCGAAGAAGGCCGGCGCCCGCACGACCGTGCGCGAGCCCGAAGAGCCTTCCAGCTCCACGGCGCCGCGGCGCAAGACGAAGAAGCGGTCGCCTCCCTCGCCGGACTTGTAGATCTCCTCTCCCGGACGGCGTGTCTCCAGGCGCGCCTCCTCCGCCAGGCCCGCCAGGTCGTCGTGGGCCACGCCCGAGAGGAAGGCCACCTGGCCCAGGGCGTCGAGCGTCTCCGCCTGGGATCCCGCGGGCGCGGCCTTGTCGGTGGCGGTGAGGTAGCGAAGGACCTTGGGCAGGTCCGGCCGGTGCGCGGCCATGATGACGCGCGCGCCCCCGGCGATCACGGTGTTGCCCTCGATGACCTGGACGTTGCCGTTGGGCAGCTCGGTGGCGATGAAGAGGCAGCCGCGCGGGAAGTCGGCCGACCGCACGACGGTGGCCACGGGCTTGCCCGCCACCGCCGAGGTGGGCGAGACGGCCACGTCGAAGACCACGATGTCGCCCTTGCCCACGGGCATGAGGGCGCCGATCTCCGGCGAATCGATCGAGGTCAGGAACGACTGCACCAGGATGTCCGCCTCGCTGTGGATCTTGGTGGCGCCGACGAGGCGATACGGGACCTGGTACTGCGGGTTCAGCATGCGCGCGAGTACGCGGGGCACGCCGTAGTAGCGGGCCAGCAGGCAGAAGGCCAGGTTGTCCGCGTCGCGCCCGGTCATGGCCACCGCAACCGCCGCGCGCTTGATGCCGGCCTGGTCGAGGACGTTCACGTCGGTGGCGCTGCCCGTGAAGACGACCACCCCGTGCTCGGCGAAGAGCCGGTCGGTGACCTCCTTGTCCACGTCGATCACCACCGTCTCGTGGCCCGCGGCGATCAGCCGCGTGACGAGGTGCGTCCCCATGTGCCCGGCCCCAGCCACCACGATGTCCATCAGCCCTCCTCCTCGAAGCCCAGGTCGGCCATGTCCCGGTCGATGCGCGCGGCAACCTGGGCCGCCCCCTCCTCGGAGAGGATCCCAGACGTGGTGGCGTCCTGGATGGCGCTCTTCTCCACGGTGAGCAGCCGGCGCCGGAAGGTGCGGGTCTGCCGCTCCTCCTCGGAGGAGTGGGCCACGAGCAGGTCGCGCAGCCGGCGCTCGCTGTGGGCGATCGTCCCCTGGTAGGCGGCGCGCATGCGCTGGAACAGCCCGAAGTTCAGGAGCCCGAGGCGCTGGAGCCGGTCCACCTCCGCCTGGGCGGCGCGCGCGGCGAGGAGCCGGCCCTGCTCCTCCTCCATCTTCAGGGCGACCTCGTCGCGGTGGCCCACCCCGAGCGCGCGGATCACGGCGGCCAGGGTGAGTCCCTGGGCGGTGAGGGTCACGAGCGCACAGCCGAAGACGATCGCGATCAGGAGGTCGCGCTGGGGCAGGGTGGCGGGCAGGGTCAGCACCAGGGCCATCGAGAGGCCGCCCTTCAGGTTGCCCCACACCAGCAGGTGCTGCCAGCGGAAGGGCACGCGGTGGCGGGAATGATGGAGGAGGCCCAGCCAGGGATAGACGGCGGCCGCCCGCCCGACCGTCAGCGCGAGCAGCCCCCAGCCGACGGGATGCGTGGAGGCGGCCAGGGAGCGGAACTCCACCTGCAACCCGATCAGCAGGAACAGCACGCTGTTGACGCCGAAGGCGGCCACCTCCCACACCGAGCGGATGGCCACCCGGCCCGCGGGAGTCAGCGCTTCCCACCCCGCGGCGCGCAGGGTGATGCCGGCCGCCACCACCGCCAGCACGGGGGAGGCGTGGAGGTTCTCGGCGAGCAGCGCGGAGCCGTAGGCGCCGATCGCGGTGAGCATGATCTCGATGAGGTGGTCGTCGGTGCCGCGCACCAGGTGGGCGATGCCGTAGCCGAGGGCGAACCCGCAGCCAAGCCCGACCGCCGTCACCCAGGCCAGCCCGCCGAGGCCGCGGACCGGGTCGAAGTGCCCGACCTGGATCGCCGCCAGGATGGTGGTGAAGGCCACTATGGCGGTACCGTCGTTGAAGAGGCTCTCGTTCTCCACGATCGCCGCCAGCCGCGGCGACACCCGCACCTTCCGGAAGCTGGCGATGACCGCGATGGTGTCGGTGGCGGCCAGCGCGGCGCCGAGCAGGCAGGCCACCCGCCAGTCGAGGCCGAGCCCCGCGGACAGGATGGCGCCCGCCACCCCCACCGTGGTCAGCACGCCGGGCACCGCGAGCACCGTCACCGGGACGAGGTTCTCGCGCAGTCGGCGGAGGTCGGTGGCGAGGGTGGCCTCGAAGAGCAGGATGGGCAGAAAGACCTGGAGCACGACCTCGGGCTGAAGGCCGACCCTGGGCACGGCCTGCGTGGCCCCCAGGGCCACCCCGACCAGGACCAGCGCGATGTTGTAGTGGATGCGGAGATGCTTGGCCAGGAAGCCGACCCCGGCCGCTGTGAGCAGCAACAGGAGGACGACGGTCAACGTGCCGTGCATGCGGCTTCACGCCTCCTTCGGGGACGGGCGGCCTAGGATAACCCGCGTGGAGGCTCGCGAAGCGGTCCGCCGGAAGGACCAGCCGGGACGTTCGCTATCGGGGAGGGGCGGCCGCCGACCGGCGCAGGCGGTAGACCTCCTCCTCGGCGTCGCCGACCAGCCGTATGGCGTCCCGCTCGAGGTACTCGACCTTCCACTCGAAGGGCGGGCCCTCGGCCGGCGTGAGCTCGAGGGTCGCGACGTTGCCCTGCACCGCGAGCACCTTGTAGCGCATCGGAGGCGACCGCCGGTCCGCGGCCACCATCGGGTTCACGATGGCGAGGGTGTCGGGCCCCATTGTCCATTCGAGGCGGAAGCGCTCCGCGGCCTCGCGCCGGCCCTCCTCGCCCGGCTTCATGCCGGGCAGGCTCTGCGGGAGGTCGCGGAGGACCGACGACAGCTCCTGCTTCCAGGAGCCGACGAGGCCCCGTTCCCAACCCGCGGGCGCGGGGGCGGTGGCCGCGGAGGCTGCCATCGCCGCCCTCTTCTTTTTGACCATGGCCACCGCCTGCTTCAGCCCCTCCACGTAGTCCGTCCGGGTCTTCTCCGCGATGGCGTCCCACTGCGCGCGCGGCAGGCTCAACGGCTCCGGCTTGCCCGCCGGCGTATCGAGGCTCTCGATCATGGCGGTCATGCCGTGGAGGTTGATCCACCGGTGGTCGTACTCGTGCGGGGTCTTGCGGTCCCAATCCACGACCTTCGGGATCAGGGCCTGGAGCCTGGCCGCGTCCGTGTCCTTGAACATGTACAGGTTGATGGGCGGGCCGAACTGGTCGTTCAGGACCGCGATGGCCTGGCGGGCGGAGACGTCGGCGCAGCGGTTGGCGTCGAAGCGGCCCCGGAGCTGCCCCGCGTAGAACCAGAAGGCGGCGTCGTCCTTGCGGCCGGATGCGAAGAGCACGCTCGAGAGGACGTAGAAGACCGGCGGGGCATACTTCTCCGGCGCCGCTTCGACCGCGTGTGTCGCCCGGCTCCGCGCGCCCTCGTCCTCGCCCATGAGGGCGGCGATCGTCTCGTTCGCGAGGCGAACGTCGATGCCCGCGTACTTGCCGCGCGGCGCCACCACCTTCTCGTCGGCGGGCGTCGCGGCGGGCGAGGCGACATCGAGGGCCGCCGCCAGAAGCACGTGCCCCGAAGGCAGGTACTGCACCGCCCGCACCTGCAGCTCGGCCTTCTGCCGGAGCTGCGCGCTCATCTCGCGTATGTCCCGCTGGTGGCGCCAGAGGTACGAGGCCAGGGCCACGGTGGCGACGCCGAAAACGGCGCAGGCGGCGAGGAGGACGTTGGCCGAGCGCGCGCTCAGGGGGCTCGAGGGAGCGGCGGGTGGATCGCCGCTGCGCGTCAGACGGCGCCCGAGCCCTCGAGCCCGGCCGCCACGCCCCGACCGGCCTCTTCGAGGACGCGGTCCTCGTCGACGTCCACGTCCAGGCCCAATGCCTCCGCGCGCAGCCGCACCTGCCGGTGGACGTAGAAGCGCAGCGGCCCCAGCAGCGTGTAATCCGACGTGAGCTGCAGGCGCTGGTCGGTGCTGTCGTCCGGGTAGGTCTCGGTGAGGGCGCGGGCCCGATCCAGGAACCATTCCGCGGTGACCTCGCCGCGCTCGCGCTTCTGGCGCAGGATCATCATCTGCCGGGAACGGTCCACGATCTCCGGATGGTGGTTCACCCCCAGCACGCGCGGCACGACGCCGCCCGCGTCGCGCGCGAACTCCATCATGGTCAGGGCCTCACCCATGGGCCCGCCGGGGCCGCGGGTCTCCCCGCTCAGGGGGATGCTCTCCGTGCGCGCGGGCGCGGGCTCGGGGATGAGGTCGAACAGCCGGTGGTCCACGACCCTGAATCGGCGGCCGTCGCGGAGCCGCTCGGAGAAGAGGCGGAACCAGGGATGGTCGAGGGCTTCGGGGGTCAGGATGTTGTCGAGGATCCCGACGCTCTTGCCGCCCTTCTCCAGGCCGCGCAGCGCGGGCCGCGCCACCCCCGACCACCGGCACATCACGCCGAAGCTGTGGCACACGGCGAGGAGCGCGGCGCGGGGATCGGCCAGGACGGCGTCGAAGAGCCGGAAGAGCGGGGCCTCCCACGACGGGTCCTCGGTGATGCCTTGCGCGCTGGGCGCGATCCCGTCGTTGCGCCGCGGATCGAGGTGGCCGGGCCCGCCGGTCCCGAGGTAGAGCGCGAAGCGGCCCCCGGGCGGCTCCGGGATCATCCGGCGGCGCCGGACCTCGAAGGAGACGGCGCGGACGCGCAGCCCCGTCCCGTGGAGGGCCGGGATCAGGTCGCAGGCCGTGTCCATGACCGCGTGCACGAGCGAGTCGTGCCCCAGGTTCGGCCAGTCGTGGTTCATGTCCAGCACGGCCACGTCCACCACGCGGTCGTCCCGCGGCGGCACGTCCCCCGGCGCTTCGACGCGGGAGTAGAGGAACACGCCGCCGGGCCCCGCCGCCGGGCAATCCGTCACGCAGAACGCCTTCCCGTGGTGGATCTTGTTGTGGCAGAGGTAGGGCACTGGCCGCCTAGCCTACAAGGTCCCGCTTGGTCTCGTCTACAAGAAGGTCTACCACCGCGCGCAGGTCGTGGGCGGCCTCGAAGGCGCGGAGCTGCCGGTCCGCGCCCGTCTCGCCCGTGGCCGCCCAGGCGCGCAAGAAGGTCATCTCGGGCCGCGTGCCCAGCTCGTCCACCACGTCGTCCACGAAGTCCAGGGTCTCCAGGATCAGCGCGCGGGTGGGCATCTCCCGCCTCAGCGCGAAGTCGATCATGCTGCTGTCCAGCCCCTTCTTCAGGGCCCGGAACTTGTTCTCCTCGATCACGGCCCGCGAGTGGTAGCGGATGGAGAGGTTCGACTCGTGCAGCTTGTAGAGCTTGGCCACCAGGGCCTGGATGAAGGCCGCGATGGCGATGGTCTCCTCGGCGCGCGAGGGGATGTCGCAGATGCGGAACTCCAGGGTCTTGAAATAGGCGTGCGGGCGCACGTCCCACCAGATCTTCTTGCCGTCGTCGATGCTGTTGGTGCGCACGAGCAGGTCCACGTAGCTGCAGTAGTCGTCCCAGGAGCGGTAGGGGTCGGGGATCTGCGTGCGCGGGAAGCGCTTGAAGATCGTGGAGCGCACCGACTTCACGCCCGTCTTGCGGCCGCACCAGAACGGCGAGTTGACGGAGAGCGCGAGCATGTGGGGCAGGAAGGCACGGACCCCGTTCATGATGTGGATCTGCATGTCGCGGTCGTCGATCCCCACGTGCACGTGCAGGCCGAAGATGAGGTTGGCCCGCGCCAGGTCCTCCATCTCGTTGACGATGTCCTTGTAGCGGGCCCGGTCCGTGATCTCCTGGTCCTTCCAGTGGCTGATGGGGTGCGTCCCCGCGGCCACGATGCGGACCCCGTCCGCCTCGGCCATGCTGATGAGAGAGCGCCGGAGGAGCTTCACCGCGTCCCGTGCTTCGCGGATGTCCTGGCACACGGGGGTGCCCACCTCGACCACGCTACGGTGCAGCTCGGGCTTGATCTGCTCGCCCAGATGGGCCCCCGCGAGCAGCATCTCCTCGATGTGGCTCTTCAGCTCGCGGGTATGGGGATCGATGAGCTGGAACTCTTCCTCGATGCCCAGGGTGAAGCGGGGGAGCATACGGCGTCAGGCCGAAGTATAGCGCGGCGTGACGAGGAAGGCCGGGACCTGGCCGCCGCCCGACGTCACGTTGGCCAGCGAGGTCCCGGAGAGCCGCGTGAGGAAGCCCTCCACCTCTCCCTCGAAGACGAAAGGGTCGAGGTCCACAACCAGGTCGCGGAAGCCCAGGGAGGCCTTGCCGTCGCGCATGACCAGCTCCGGGAAGGGCTCCCGCTGCAGCTCGACCTTCTGCTGGACGACGTAGGGCTCCTTCAGGGCCTGGGCCAGGGCCTCCTCCCACGCCGTCTCGGACATCTCCCAGCCGAGGAAGACGCCCTTGCCGCCGTACTCGTCGTTCGGCTTCATGACCAGCTCGGACCGGTGGCCGCGGATGAACTCGGGCAGGTCGATCCGCTCCCCGTTGCGGAGGGTGTGGCCGTTGCGCACGCGCCGCGTCCAGGGGACGTGGGCGGCGATGGCGGCGCGCTCCTCCGCGGTGAACAGGGGCTGGAGTTGGTCGTCGGTCAGGACGGCAAAGATGGCCTTTTTGTGAATGGGCTTGCACCGGAACGGGTTGACGAGGGTCACTGCCCGGTCCTTCGCGGCCTGGAGGAGAGGCTGCAGCTCCGTGATGCGCTCGAGGAACTCGTTCACGAGCAGCCGCTTGTACACGATGTCGATCTCGCGGCCGTCGTGGCGCAGCCGCCCGCCCTCGTACGTGAGGTGCCGGGGGTCGCAGACCAGCGCCGGGTAGCCCCGGGACTCGAAGAAGTCGCGGAAGAGATGGTGCTCCGTCCGGGTCGGCACGTCCTCGTAGTCCACGATGGCGATCATCGGCTTCGCCGCCGTGCCGCCGGCCTCGCGGTAGCAGGCGTCGAGCGTCGACAGCATCGCCTCGCGGGAGTGGAAGCGCTTCAGCCGATACCGTTCCTGGAACCGTTGCACGATCGGCAGCTCCAGGAAGAGATCGGCATGGCGGCGGTCTCCGTGGCAATCGCCGCCATCGGTTTTGCTCT
>DAINRN010000021.1:14887-15620 GCA_036741815.1 Acidobacteriota bacterium | reverse complement strand
GACCAGGTCGGCGACAGGTAATGGTCGAAGACGCTGTAGTAGTAGCGCGGCAGCCCGCTGTCGCGGTCCTCGGTGATCCGGGTTGGGGCGCCGCCCGCGGCCGGCGCCAGGAAGACGTGCCAGCGCCCCTCGTGCGCCGTGGAGACGTATGCCACGGTCGTCCCGTCGGGCGAGAAGCGCGGCTCGACGTTGACGGCGCCGTTCCTGACCAGGGCCACGTCCTCCCCGCTCGCGAGGTCGAGGACGCGGAGCTCGTAGGCGTCGTCCCGGTAGGACGCGTACACGACGCGGCGGCCGTCGGGCGACCAGTCGGGCTGGTGGGCGTATCCCGGTCCCGCCGTGAGCTGCCGGGCCTCGTCGTTTCCGATCCGCTGGCGCCAGAGGCTCCCCTGCATGGCGTACACGAGCTCGGCGCCGTCGGGCGACCAGGTGGCGGCGGCGGGCCCGCTCGTCACCTGGGGGACGTACATCTCTCGCCAGTAATACGGGTGCGGGACGCGCACCTGCTTGAGCACGCCCTCGCGCTGCGGGGCGCCGGCCGATACGGCCGGGGCGAGGGCCAGCAGGACACCGATGAGACCGATAAGCACGACCCACGGGCGCGAAGTGTCGCGCTGGAGCGCGGGTGTCTGCTTCCAGGCAACGCACCCCGCGCGAAGCGCGCACCCGAGCGCCCGCGGGTCCACCACGGTCAGGGCGCGACCGGCGCTGAGGGCTCCGGCTTCCGCAGGCG
>DAINRN010000021.1:7795-14877 GCA_036741815.1 Acidobacteriota bacterium | reverse complement strand
CCACCACGTCCATGCCCGAGACGACCTCTCCGAAGATCGTGTACTGGCCCTTCAGGGACGGCTGGTCGGTCACGACGACGAAGAACTGGCTGCCGCCCGTGTCCTTGCCCGAAGGGCGGCGCGCCGCCGCCACCGTGCCGCGCGCGAACGGGCGGTCCGAGAACTCGGCCTTCAGCAGGCCCAGGCCGCCCGTGCCGTAGCGGGCGGACTGCTTCGGGTCCTTCGACAGCGGATCGCCTCCCTGGATGATCCCGCGCGTCACCACGCGGTGGAAGGTGGTGCCGTCGTAGCCGCCGGCGCCCGCGGTCTTGACGAAATGGGCGACGTGGTTGGGAGCCAGGTCCGGCAGCAGCCGGATCACGAAGGTGCCCTGCGCCGTCTCGACCTCCGCCTCCTGCGCCGCGGGGGGGCCCTGGGCCGGCGGCGCCTGGGCCGCCGCGAGCAAGGCCAGGATCAACAGGCCGGCGCTATTCATCCCACTCCCCTTCCTCGATGAGCCGCTGCCGCAGGGCGAGGCGGCGCGTCACCTCGGCGCGGTCGCCCAGCGACGAGGCCCCCACGCCCTCCACCGCGCAGGAGGCGGCGCAGGCTGCGAAGGCCGCCGCCTCCGCCACGTCGCCGGTCTCATGGTAGCCGACGAGGAGGGCCGCCGCGAAGACGTCGCCGGCGCCGGTGGGATCGGTCTCCTCGCGCGGGAGGCCGGGCACCTGCAGCACACCGTCCCGCGTGTACAGGGTCGCGCCCTCCCAGCCCCTCGTCACGGCCACGATGGGCACGAGCCCCAGGAACGCCCGCGCCCGCTCGCCCGCGCGGGGCAGGTCGTGCTCGGAGAGCGTCAGCACGTGGACTCCGGCCAGGTCGGCCGCGGGGTCCGGCCAGTCGCGGGCGGTGACGTTGCCGTCCGCGTCGACGGCGCGCAGCCATCCCTGGGCCCCCGCCCCCACCACGCCCGCCTCGAAGGCCGCCGCCATGCCGGCCGGCACCTCTCCCGCGACGGGCCCCAGGAAGAGGACGTCGGGGTCCCGCCACGCGTCCGGCAGCACGGCCAGGTCGACGGCATCGGCGCGAGCGGAGAGCGCCTGCCGCCGCGTGCCGTCGGGCTCGTAGAGGTTCGTGAACCGGGTGGTTGCGAGGCCGACGCGCGCGAAGACCTCGACGTCCGGCAGGTCGCGCGCCGCCTCGAAGTCCGGGCCGGCGGTGGTGAGGACCGCGACCTCCCAGCCCAGCTTGCGGGCGGCCAGCGCGGCGTAGGTGACCGCTCCGCCCAGCGCCTCGCCGCCTTCGAGCCGGTCCCACGTCACGTGGCCGACTGCCAGCAGGCGCGGCACGGCGGACGCTATCCGCGCGCCTTCTCGAAGAGGGTGAGCTGCCAGTCCTCGGGCTGCGCCACGGCCACGGGATAGCGGCCGGAGAAGCACGCGGTGCAGTGGCGGGACTGGCCGGGGTCGTCGACCGCCTTGAGCAGGCCCTCGTGCGAGAGGTAGCCGAGGCTGTCGGCGCCGATGTGGCGGGCGATCTCCTCCACGGAGTGGCTGGAGGCGATGAGCTCGCTCTTCAGGGGCGTGTCGATCCCGTAGTAGCACGGCCCGGTGGTGGGCGGGCTGCTGACGCGCAGGTGCACCTCGCGCGCCCCCGCGCCCCGGACCATGTTGACGATCTTCCGCGAGGTGGTGCCGCGCACGATGGAGTCGTCGATGAGGACCACCCGCTTGCCCTCCAGCACGCTGCGCACGGGGTTCAGCTTCACCTTCACCCCGAAGGAGCGGACCTTCTGCTTGGGCTCGATGAAGGTCCGCCCCACGTAGTGGTTGCGGATGAGCCCCCACTCGTAGGGCAGGCCGCTCTCCTGCGAGTAGCCCAGGGCGGCCCCGATCCCGCTGTCGGGCACGGGCACCACGATGTCCGCGTCGGCCGGCGCCTCGCGCGCGAGCTGCCGGCCCAGCGCCAGCCGCGTGGTCAGCACGTTGCGGCCGAAGACCTGGCTGTCCGGGCGCGCGAAGTAAACGTGCTCGAAGATGCACTGGCGCACGGGCTCGGGGGGGAAGGGCCTGAACGACCGCAGGCCCGAGCGGTCGATGACCACCAGCTCCCCCGCCTCCACCTCCCGCACGTACTCGGCGTCGATGAGGTCGAGGGCGCAGGTCTCGGAGCAGACGATGTACGCGCCTTCCAGGCGGCCGATGACCAGGGGCCGGAAGCCCCAGGGGTCGCGGCAGGCCACGAGCGCGTCGCGGGTCAGGAACAGCAGCGAGAAGGCGCCCATGACCTTGGAGAGGCTGGCGGCGATGGCGTCCTCCAGGGTCTCGCGGTGGCTGCGGGCGTAGAGGTGGAGGATGACCTCGGTGTCCGAGGTGGACTGGAAGATGGATCCCGCCGACTCCAGCCCCTGGCGCAGCACGGCGGCGTTGACGATGTTGCCGTTGTGGCCGAGGGCGATGGGGCCGCGGTGGCACTCGATCAGGATGGGCTGGGCGTTGACGGCCACCGTGTCCCCGGCCGTCGAGTAGCGGACGTGGCCCATGGCGCGGTCGCCGGGAAGGGCCTCGAGCTTGGCGTCGGTGAAGAAGTCGTTGACGAGGCCCATGCCCTTCTCGACGCGCAGGCGCTCGCCGTCGCTGGCCACGATCCCCGTGGACTCCTGGCCGCGGTGCTGCAGGGCGTAGAGGCCGAGGTAGGTCAGCCGCGCAGCCTCGGGATGGCCGAAGATCCCGAACAGGCCGCACTGGTCGTGGAAGCGGTCGTCGTCCACGACGCGTCCTCGCTCCGGGTTCGGGCTTCGTTCCATTGGCGTACCGGCGGTCATGCGCGTATCGTCCCCCGCGCAATGATTCTAGCCGGTTTCCCGCCGTGGTATCGGATCACATCCCGGACCCGGGGAAACATTGCACGCTCTTCGACAGCTACTATGCCAATCGAGTGCGCGGAGATCGCGCCGCGGAGGAGCCGGGAGAGAGCAAGCTTGAAGAGGAGCCAGCCAAGAAGCGCCGCTACTGTTTAACCCGCCAACGACCCATCGCTCGTCTCGCGTAGAATGGGGCACGGTCGATGAGCCTGCCCGCGGGCGCGCGCGTGGGTCCCTATGAAGTTCTCGGGCCGATCGGGGCCGGGGGCATGGGGGAGGTCTACCGCGCACGTGACCCTCGCCTCGGCCGCGATGTAGCCATCAAGGTACTTCCCACAAACCTGTCCAGGGACCAAGACCGGCTGCGGCGCTTCGAACAGGAGGCGCGGACGGCGGGCTCGCTCAATCATCCCAATATCCTCTCGATCCTCGATATCGGGTCCGAAGCCGGGGCGCCTTATGTCGTCTCGGAGTTGCTCGAAGGCCAGACCTTGCGGGCCGCCATGGCAGAGGGTCCTTTCCCGCTGCGCAAGGCCGTCGAGCATGGTGCCCAGATCGCCCGAGGTCTCGCCGCCGCCCACGAGCAGGCACTCATCCACCGCGACATCAAGCCGGCCAACGTCTTCGTGACGAACGACGGGCGAGTCAAAATCCTCGACTTCGGCCTGGCGAAGTTCCTCCACCCAGCTCCCCACGAGGGAGAGACGACCCCGTCGCTCTCCGCTGTCTTCGATCCGTCCGACCCCAACCTCCTCCTGGGAACCGCAGGGTATACGTCCCCCGAGCAGGTTCGAGGGCTCCCGGCCGACACCCGCTCAGATATCTTCTCCCTGGGGGCAGTGCTGTACGAGATGCTGTCCGGCAGGCGCGCCTTCCCGGGCGGGACGCCTGCGGCGAAGCTGAGCGCGATCCTCATGGAGGATCCGCCGTTGCTCTCGGAATCGAACCAGGCAGTCCTCTCTCCCCTCAATCGCGTTGTGCGGCGCTGCCTGGAAAAGAACCCGGAGCAGCGCTTCCAGTCGGCCCGCGACGTTGCGTTCGCGCTCGAGGCTCTCTCCCTGGAGTCGCCGGGCCCGCAACTGGTGCCGCAGGCTTCCGCGTCCCGCGGCAGACGCGCCCGGACAGCTGCGATCGCGCTGCTCATCCTGCTAGTCGGCCTCGTCTCGGCCCACCTGCTCTCGCAGCGGTCGAAGGAGGTCCATTCGCTCGCCGTCTTACCATTCGTGACCGAGGGTGCGAACCCAGAGACCCAGTTCACTGCTCAGAGGATCAGCGACGGCCTGATCGGCCGCCTGTCGCAGATCCCGCGCCTCAAGGTGAGGTCCCGTCAATCCGTGTCTCGCTACCAGGGACGTGAGCCCGACGCCCGGGAGGTGGGGAGCAGCCTCCAAGTTGAGATGCTGCTCACGGGTCGCGTGATCAAGCATCAAGAGGACCTGTCGATCGACGCTGAGCTCCTCGACACCGACGACAGCAGCCACATCTGGGGCAAGAACTACCACCGGAAGCACGACGACCTCGTGCTCGTCGAAGAGGAGATCTATGCCGCTGTCCTGGCCAAGCTGCGGCTGACGCTGAGCCGCGAGGACAAGGACCGGTTGGAGTCTTCCCAGCTTTATCTCAGAGGCCGGCACTATTGGAACAGTCGCACCACCGTCGGCTTAAGGAAGAGCGTAGAGTGCTTCAACGACGCGATCGCACGGCAGCCCGACAACGCCCCGGCATACGCGGGCTTGGCCGATTCGTACAACCTGCTCGTCACCTACGGCGCCATGCCGCCCCGTGACGCCTTCGGCAAGGCCAAGGCAGCGGCGGAGAAGGCCTTGGATCTCGACGAGTCCCTCGCCCAGGCCCACGCCGCGCTGGCCTTCATCAAGCACCGCTTCGAGCTGGACTGGCCGGGGGCCGAAACGGAGTTTCGGCAGGCGATCGAGATCGGGGGCTACGCCCCCGCCCGGCAGTGGTACTCGAGCTACCTTGTGACGATGGGACGCGTTGACGAGGCGATTGCGGAGGCCAACCGGGCGCAGGAGATCGATCCCTACTCGCTCATTGTCAGTTCCCATCTGGCGTGGATCTATTACTGTGCGCACCGCTACGACGAGGCTATACAACACTCTCGCGAGAGCATCGCGAAGGACCCCGGCTTCTTTGCGGCGCGCCGGTACCTCGGCATGGCCCTCGAGCAGCAGGGTCGATACCCTGAAGCGATCGCCGAACTCCGGAAGGGACTCACCCTCTCCGGGGACAGTACGCTGATGAAAGCCACCCTCGGCCACGCGTATGCTGCGTCGGGGCGGACCGGCGAGGCCCGCCAGGCGCTGGAGGAGCTGAAGGACCTCTCGCAGCGGGCGTATGTTTCACCGTACCTGCTTGGTCTCGTCCATGCGGGCCTTGGCGAAAGGGACGCTGCCTTGCGATGCCTGCAGGCCGCCTACGAGGAGCGCAGTGACTGGACCGTTTATCTAAATGTGGACCCGAGGTGGGACGGCCTACGTTCCGATCCGCGATTCATCGATCTCGTGCAGCGTGTCGGGCTCGGAAGCTGAGCACGACTGGGTTGGTGCCGGCGGCGCTGGATCAGCGGCTCTGTCTCACCCGAGGCGGGGAAGCTGGCGGACCTCGGGGCGGTCAAGGGCGATCCCCCACCCGACCGCGTACGTTTCCGGCGGAATGTCACGACGTTTCCTCGTCGGTGCGGCGGCGCTGTGGACGGCTTGCGGCGGGGCAGGCACGGGACCCACGCCCGAGCCCTCGGGGCCCGCGGGCTCGTCCGGATCGCCGACGATCCACGGCTGCGCGGTGTTCCCCGCCGACAACCCCTGGAACCGCGACGTGAGCGGCGATCCCGTGGACGCTCGCTCCGGCGCGTACATCGCGGCCATGAACGGCGGGTCCCGTTTCCTCCATCCCGACTTCGGCAGCGATCCCACCTACGGCATCCCCTGGACCACTGTGCCCGGGAGCCAGCCCCTCGTGCCGATGTCGTTCCTGTACGACGACGAGAGCGATCCCGGGCCCTACCCGTTCCCGCACGACGCGCCGGTCGAGGCCGGCGGAGACCGCCACGTCCTCGTCCTGGACCGCGACCGCTGCCGTCTCTACGAGACCTTCGATTCGCGCTACATCGGCCCGGGTTGGAGCTGCGGCTCGGGGGCCGTCTTCGACCTCGGCTCGAACGCCCTCCGGCCCGACGGCTGGACGAGCGCCGACGCCGCGGGCCTGCCCATCCTTCCCGGCCTCGTGCGCCGGGACGAGGTCCTGTCCGGGCAGATCCGCCATGCGCTGCGCTTCACCGTGCAGCGGACGCAGCGCGCCTACGTGCACCCCGCCACGCATTTCGCGAGCAGCCACACCGATCCCGACCTCCCGCCGATGGGGCTCCGGGTCCGCCTGAAGGCCAGCTACGACCTCGCCCGCTTCCACGGCGCGTCCCGGGTGATCCTGGAGGGCTTGAAGAGGTACGGGATGTTCGTGGCCGACAACGGCGGCGACTGGTTCATCACCGGCGAGACGAACACGGCCTGGGACGACGACGACCTCGACCAGCTCAAGTCGGTGCCGGCCTCGAGCTTCGAGGTCGTGCAGGTGGGCACGGTCATCCGCTAGGCGACGCCCGGCGGGGTCTCCGTGATATGTCTCTGCTCCCGATGCTGGAGCCTGGCCTGCCGCTCACGGACGTCCACGTCCACCTCGCCGCGCTGCCCACGCCAGACAACGGGTGTCGGCTGTCCCGCCGCATGCTACGCAGCCCGCTGTCGCGCTTCCTTGCCTGGACGCAGGGGCTGCCGCTGGACGATCCGGAGACGGCGAACGGCCGCTACGTCGAGACCCTGGAGCGCGAGCTCGAGGCGTCGACCCGGGTGAGCCGCGCGGTGCTGCTCGCGATGGACGGCGCCTACGATTCCGCGGGCGCGCTCGACGAGTCGCACACCGACTTCCTGATCTCCAATGATCAGGTCTTCGCGGTCGCGCGCGCTGGCGATCGCTTCCTGCCGGGCGTCTCCGTGAACCCCGCCCGCCGCGACGCCCTGGACGAGCTGGAGCGCTGCGCGGCCCTGGGCGCAGTCCTGGTGAAGGTGCTGCCCAACACGCAGGGCTTCGACCCCGCCGACGGGCGCTTCGTTCCGTTCTACACCGCCCTGGCGCGCCTGGGCCTGCCGTTGCTCAGCCACGTGGGCTACGAGTTCAGCCTCATCGGGCGCGACCAGTCGGTAGGGGATCCCGCCCGGCTGCGGTC
>DAINRN010000021.1:6614-7785 GCA_036741815.1 Acidobacteriota bacterium | reverse complement strand
GCATGCCCGAGGGCGTGCAGAACGTCCTCCTTCCGGCGCTCGACGAAGGCGTGACGGTCATCGCGGCCCACGGCTGCAGCTCGGGGCTGTTCTTCCGCGAGCCCCACTTCCCGACCATGCTCGACCTGGCAAGGCGGTACAGGAACTTCTACGTGGACACGTCGGCCCTGACGATCCCGAACCGGGTGGGGGCGCTGTTCCGTTTGAGACGGCATCCGGAGATCCATGACCGGCTGGTGTTCGGAACGGATTATCCGTTGCCCGTGTGGGCGTATCCGTGCCTGGCAGTGCTGGACGCGCGGGGGTATAGACAGGCGAGAACCGTTATGAACAGGTTTGACCGGCAGGCGGTGATACTGGACCGGTTGGGGGTTCGTTGCGCGGCGAAGCTGCCAGGACCGCTAGACGCCGCTTCGCCGCACTGAGTCACCCGCTGAGAGCATCGTCTCCGACCGCCGCAGGACGTCGCGGATGGCGGCCTGGTCGTCGGCGGGGACCCGCGTGAACATGAGGCCGAAGCCCTCGGGAAGCGAGGCGTTGATCGGCTTGGTGGGCTCGTTGATCCAGGACACCCGGCCCATGAGCCAGCAGTCGCGCTTCGGGAGCCGCAGCTCGACCGTGACCAGCTCACCCAGTCCCGGCGGATTCTTGGTGGCCGCGAACAGGCCGCCCACGCTCAGGTTGGCCACGCGCATCAACTCGTGCGCGCCCTCGAGGACGCAGACGACGTCATCCACGAAATGGCGGTCGGTGCCCTTCATGCCCCACCCGCGCGAAGGGTAGCACGCCAGGGCCGCCGAGCGGCGTGTCAAGCCTCACAGCACACGGAAGTGCTGCTCGAGGGCTACTCGACGCCGTAGTCGATGAGGTGGACGGGAACGATCCCCCCGTAGCGCTGGCCGAAGACGCCGACCCCGGACGTGTCCTCCAGGTTGCTGTCCCAGACCACGACGAACCCCAGGGTGTGCGCCGCCACATGCGGGCTCGACTGACCGTCGGTCGTGAAGCTATTCACGCGGAACTCGGGGCCCTCGGGGGCGCCGGAGGCGTGACGGGGGAGGCGGTCCACCGCTTGCTGCCCCTGCTGGCGCTCGCGCTCAACGTCGTGCTTCTCGCGGCCGCGCTGGCCTCTGACCGGCGCCATCGCAGCAACCGAGCGTTCTCGGCGGTC
>DAINRN010000021.1:0-6604 GCA_036741815.1 Acidobacteriota bacterium | reverse complement strand
GCGAGGTAGCGCTGGCCGAACACCCCCACCCCCGACCCGTCGCTATCGCCTTGCCATGCGATCACGAAGTTGCCGGCGGCGTCGGCACCCACCGATTGGTTTTGCTGGATGTTCGTGGTGGAGGTGTTGGCGCGGAACTCGGCGCCGAGCGGGGCGCCCGAGCCTGCGAAACGCTGGCCGAAGATGTCGAAGCTCGCGCCGCCCTGTCCGACGCCGTACCAGACCACCAGGAAATTCCCGCCGGCCAGGGCGGCGACCGACGGCCTGCTCTGAAGGCTCGTCGTGTAGGCGTTGGCGCGGAACTCGGGGCCGAGCGGTGCACCGGAGCTCGCGTAGCGCTGGGCGAAGATTCCGGGGGTGTAGAGGCTGCCGTCCTGCTCGTAGCTCTCCCAGGCGATGACGAAGTTTCCGGACGAGTCGGCGGCAACGGAAGCGAGCCTCTGGGTGCTCGTCGTATAGGTGTTGACCCGGAACTCGGGACCGAGGGGAGCGCCGGAGCCGCCGAAGCGCTGGCCGAAGACGCCTTCGGCCGAGCCGTCCTGGCCCTGGCTGTACCAGACCACGACGAAGGCCCCGGTCGGATCGGCGGCGACCGACGGCCGCGCCTGCTCGGCCCCCGTGAAGGTATTGGCCCGGAACTCGGGCCCCAGCGGCAGGCCGGCGCCCGAATACCGCTGTCCGAAGATGCCGTAACTGGAACCATCCTGGTCCGTGCTCTGCCAGACGACCACGAAATTCCCGGCGCCGTCTGCGGCGACGGCGGGTCTTCTCTGCGCGCCCGTCGTGAAGGTGTTGACGCGGAACTCCGCGCCGAGCGGCGCGCCGCCGCTCGAATAGCGCTGCCCGAAGATCCCGAAGCCCGAGCCGTCCTGCAGGTCGCTCTGCCAGACGACGACGAAGTTGCCGGAAGAGTCGACGGCGACGGAGGAAAAAATCTGGTTGTTCGAAGTCTGCGAATTGACGGGGAACTCAGGGCCGAGAGGATTCCCTCCCTGCGGGCGGGCGGCCCGGGGGACGAAGGCGAGCGTCAGCAGCAACGCGAGTTTGATACGCATATATGCGCTCGGTATACATTGCGGTACGGCTGACGTCAATGCGATTCCTCACACGCGGCCCGTCACACGGACGTCACAGCGCGTGTGACTATTTCCCCTGAGCCATCCGCTCGAGGGTCACGAGGTCGAAGAGGCCGGCCCGCGCCGCCAGCTCGGTCGGCGGCGCCTTGAGGACCACCGAGACCCGGTCCCCGGGCTGGGAGGCGAGCGTGACCGTCACCTCCACCTGCGTCCACTGCGAGGCGTTGCCTGAGGCGAATGACTTCTGCCGGACTTGTCCGTTGGCTGCTGTGACCTCGATTCCGACGAGCCCGCCGCCTCCCGCGCCAGAAGCCTGGACGTACGCGGAGAGGCGGACGACGTCCCCGTTTTGCAGGCCCGGAACCGTGAACCTGACCTGGCTCGTCCCCGGCGCCTGGTCCCCTTGCAAGCGCAGGCTCCAGCTGCCCCCTCCGGGGGCAGCCTCCGGAACCAGGGACGCCAGCGCGGGATTGGAGACCTCCCACGTGTCGAGCGTCGCCTGGCCGTTCTGCTCGAAGCTGCCGTTCGGTACGAGGCTGCTCCCCGCCGGAACACTCGTCGGGCTTTCCGCGCAGGCACACTCTGGAAGCAGCAGGGCCCCCGAAAGTACCATCACACCCAGTGACTGCCGCCTCATCGCACAACCATCATCCCTAGTATTTAGGCAATTGGCCGTTCTCGATCAAGGGTGGATGGATCCTATTCGACAATTCCCAGACGGCCGCGTCCGCGCAGGTCCAGCAAAATGAATTAGTTAGATTGACTTGTGCCCTTCGTCACAGTCCGCTGCGACATATGCAGAATTTGATTGACTCCTAGTCGTTCCTGGGCAGAATAGCGTACCTCAGTCGGAACGGGACCCCCTCGGACAAACTCTTCATGTGATCGGCCGCGCGGGTCCCTCCGCCGGGCACGAGGCCGCGATGACGTTGACCCCCTCGGTCTTGCGAGCCTATCGAAGGCGTCGCGCGTCAGATGGATTCTCTGGCGAGATCTCGATCCCACACCAGCTGTAGCCAATCGGCGCTTCTTCCGCGACCGCCTGATTCGGGAACCCTCCACCAGTTCTTTGGAATCAGGAGAGAAGTATGAATAGAGAGCAGACACGACCCATCACCTGGTTCGTTGCCGTCTTGTCCCTCTGCACCTTCGCGCCCTCCGCACTCTCGGGGCCGGCCCCGAAAGGACCGCGGAAGGAGATCTGGTCCGTCTGGTACCAGACCCAGTACGGTCCGATCCAGGGCGCTCCCAAGGGCCCCGTCCTGCAAAGCATCGTGCCCCTGTCGAACGCGCCCATGGACACCCCGGACGTCCTCATCACGGCTGCGACCGACAGGACCCTGACGGAGAACTCGATTGCCGTACATCCCCTCGACACCGATACCCTTTTCTGTGCGAACAACGCGACCGATTGGGACGGGACGCAGGTCAACACGATCTTCGGCACCCAGGTCGGCTGGTCCCTCGACGGGGGCCAGACCTGGACCAGTCAGAACGAAGGGCCGGGCGGCGTCGGCAACAACGGCGATCCCGCCGCGGTCATCGACCGGTCCGGCAAGTTCTATGTCGGGTACATCGCCAACGACGGTGGGCAAGGCGTCTCGTACTCCACCGACACCGGGGGCACGTGGACCCACGTCCAGGTGGCTCCCGGCCCGCCGGGATTCTTCGACCTCCTGGACAAGAACCACTTCGCCGTGGACAACATCGGGAGCAGCACCTTCGTGGGCCGGGCCTATTCATCGTGGACCGAGTTCATCAGCGGCTCCGCCAACGACACCGACATCATGATCACCCGCTCCACCGACGGCGGCGCGACGTGGTCGGCCCAGACGAACATCTCGAACGGCGTGGCCGCCCTGAGCCACAACCAGGGGGTCAACCTCCAGATCGGTCCCAGCGGCGAGGTGAACGCCGCCTGGGCAATCTACGATGCCTTCCCCGCCGACGAAACGGCCATCGGGTTCAACAGGTCGACGGATGGCGGAGTCACGTGGACGGGCGAAGCGCGGATCATCTCGAACATCCGGGGAATCCGGAACACCCCCCTTCCGAACACCACCATCCGCCGGAATTCCTTCCCCTCCATGGCGGTGGACGTGAGCGGCGGCGCCCGAAACGGCTCGATCTACGTCGTGTGGACCAACGTGGGCGTGCCCGGCGTGAACACGGGAGACGCGGACGTCTATTTGAGCCGGTCCACCGACCAGGGGGCAACCTGGGGCACGCCTGTCCGCGTCAACACCGATGCCACTACGAACTCCCAGTGGTTCCCCTGGGTGAGCTGCGATGCCCTCACGGGCGAGCTCAACATCGTCTTCTACGATCGGCGCGACGACCCTGCCGACACGCTGGCTACCACGTACGTCGCGCACTCGACCGACGGTGGCGCCACTTTCACCAACCTGCGCGTGGGGGACGTGCAGTTCACCCCGACCCCGATTCCCGGCAACATCGCTGCCGGTTACTTCGGCGATTACCTTGGAATCGCGTCGCTCGAATGCCAGGTGTTCCCGCTCTGGAGCGACGATCGGACCACCTTCTACACGGCGTACACCTCGCCGTTCACCTTCGACGAAACGCCCCCGACCATCACATGCCCGGCGAACGTCGTGCAACCCAACGATCCCGGGCTCTGCTCGGCCGTGGTCACCTACCCGGACCCCGTCGCGACCGACAACTGTGGGGACGTCACCGTGGCGTGCGCGCCGCCCTCGGGATCGGTCTTCCCGGTCGGCGTGACCAACGTGAACTGCACCGCGACGGACGGCGCCGGTCTGGGCTCGCAATGCACCTTCACGGTGACCGTGAACGACGTGGAGCCTCCGGTGATCGGCAGCGTGACCGCGTCTCCCAACGTCCTCTGGCCGCCGAACCACAAGATGGTGGACGTCACCATCACCGCGGCCGCCACCGACAACTGTGACGCCAGCCCGACCTGCGAAGTGACCGCGGTGACGAGCGACGAGCCCGTCACCGGGCACGGGTCCGGCAACACCAGTCCCGACTGGATCATCCTCGGCGGACAGATCGTCCAGCTACGCTCCGAGCGCATGGGCGGCGGCGACGGACGCGTCTACACCGTGACGGACACCTGCACCGACGGCTCGGGCAACGGATCGAGCGCGGTCGTCGAGGTGACGGTACCTCACGACCAGGGGCACTGACCCACCGGAACGGCATCACGAAGGCGGGGGCTCTCACGGGCCCCCGCCTTTTCACCCTTGGGGGCGGTCAGCGCGGCAGGTAGCGGATCTGCGTGTTGACCAGGCCCAACTCCACGCGGCGGTTCTTGGCGCGTGCGGCCTCGCTGTTCCCGCGCACCAGGGGCAGCGACTTGCCGTGTCCCTCCACGCTCAAGATCTCGGGAGACAGCCCCGCCTGGACGAGGTAGTCCCGCACCGACTGGGCCCGGCGCTCGGACAGCTTCTGGTTGTAGACGTCGGAGCCGACGTCGTCGGTGTGGCCGTTCACCGAGATCGTATAGTCGTGCGAGGTCATCAGGATCCCCGCGATGCGCGCGAGCAGCTCCTTGTCCTCGGGCCGCAGGTTGGCCTTGTCGAACTCGAACTTCAGGTGGTCGCCGCCCAGGTTCATGACCAGGCCGAGGGCCGTGCGGCGCCTCTCCGCGATCTGTCCCAGCGCCTGCTGAAGCCGGTTCACCTCGGCCACCGCCTTCTTGCGGATGGCGTCCGCCTCGGCCTGGGCGCGGCTGGCCGTCTCGCGGGCTGTGGTGGCCTCCTGGACCGCGGCCTCTTTCTGCTGGCGCGCCTCGGCGGTCTCCGTTTCCGCCGCCTGACGCCCCTCCGCCGCCGTCCTGGCCGCGGTCTCGGACGCCATGGCACGCTCCAGGGCCTGCCTGGCCACGCCGGTAGCGGCGTCGGTGCTTGCCGAGACGGCGGCCATCTGCCGCTCGACGGCCCGCATGCGCTGATCGTTCCGATAGGCGAGGTACCCCAGGGCCGCGACCACGGCCATGAGGAGCACGACCAGGCCGACGAGGCCCCGGGCCGTGCGCGGGGGATCCCGCGGATCGTCGGACAGCGACAGGCTCGTCATCCCATCTCAGAGCATAATCGACTCCCGTGTCTTTCCTCCTCCGCCACGGCTATGCCGTGCTCTTCGTCATCGTCCTCGTCGAGCAGGCGGGCGTGCCCCTCCCCTCCATCCCGGTCCTCCTGGCCGCGGGCGCGCTCGTGGCCTCGGGCCACCTCAACGTCTTTGCCGCCCTCCTCGCCGTGGTCGCGGCTTGCCTGGTGGCCGACCTGACCTGGTTCGAGCTGGGCCGGAGGCACGGCTCGCGCGTGCTGGCGCTGCTGTGCCGCATCTCGCTGGAGCCCGACTCCTGCGTGCGCCGCACCGAGGACGTCCTCGCCGCCAGGGGCGCGCGCGCCCTGCTCTTCGCGAAGTTCCTGCCCGGCCTGTCCACGGTGGCGCCCCCCGTGGCCGGCATGACGCGCATGCGGCTCGCGCGCTTCCTCGTCTGGGACGTGGCGGGCGCCCTGGTCTGGTCCGGAACCTACTTCGCGCTGGGTTACGTCTTCAGCGGCCAGCTCGAGCGGGTGGCGGAGATCGCGGCGGGATTGGGCGGCCGACTCCTGGCCGTGGTGGGGGCCGCGTTGGCCCTCTACCTCGCGTGGAAGTACGCCCAGCGGAGGCGGTTCATCCGCGAGCTGACCGTCGCCCGCATCACGCCCGACGAGCTGCACCGCCGGCTGGACGCGGGCGAGGACATCGTCGTCGTGGACCTGCGGCATTCCCTGGAGTTCGATGCCGACCCCGCCACGGTCCCGGGGGCGATCCACCTGCTCCCCGAGGAGCTCGCCGCCGGGCACGGCGCGATCCCCCGCGGCCGCGAGGTGGTCCTCTACTGCACTTGACCGAGCGAGGCCACCAGCGCCCGTGTGGCGCTGCAGCTGCGGCGGCACGGGATCGAGCGCGTGCGTCCCCTCGAGGGCGGGCTTTCGGCGTGGAAGACGCGCGGGTACACCGTCCATGACACGCGCGGCGCTGGCGCGGCGGCCCCCGTCGGTGTCACCCTGAGGTAGGGTGACGTGGGCGTGACCCGCGGATCGAGGTGGATATGACGACTGTGGCCGATGGTTCATATCGCGCGCGCCTGCTCGGCCTGCTGGGCGATCGGGATCCTCTCGAGGCCCTGGAGGCGAACGCCGCGCGGGTCGAGGCCGTCGCGCGGAAGCTGGGCGAGGCGGGACTCTCCAGGAGCTACGGGCCGGGCAAGTGGACGGGCCGGCAGATCCTGGCGCACCTCGCCGACGCGGAGATGGCGACGGGGTTCCGAGTGCGCCAGATCCTCTCCGAGGACGACCACCGCATCCAGGGGTGGGACGAGGCCTCGTGGGCGCGGCGCTACGTGGACGTCGACGCGGAGACGGCGCTCGCGTCGTACCGGGCCGTGCGACGCTGGAACCTGGCCCTGTTCCGCGGGCTGGCCGAGACCGACCTCGAGCGGAAGGGGGTCCATCCCGAGCGCGGGCCCGAGACGCTGCGTGCCTACATCCGCCTGC
>DAINRN010000020.1:0-15710 GCA_036741815.1 Acidobacteriota bacterium | reverse complement strand
GATCGCGGCCACGCCCAGCGCGAGGGCCACGGCGGCCAGGCCGCGGCGTCCGCCCACCACGAGCGCGATCAGGGCCAGGGCCGTCCCCACCGCCCCGGCGTAGACGGCCCAGCGCATCATCTGGAAGCCGTTGCCGTACGCCCAGAAGCCCTGGCGCGTGCCCGGTCCCGCCGCGAGCAGCATGGCGGCCGCCGCCGCCGAGACGACGACGGCCGCAGCGGCGATCGCGCCTCGCGCCGCACGCCCTTCCGCCATGCCGCTACTATAACGCCCCGCCCCGAGCCGACCGCGGACACCCCGCGCTGATTCAGGCTTTACAAACAGAGGCCTCTGGCGCTAGAGTCTGCGGCACCTGCCCCGAGGATTCTCAAAAGGAGAGTTGCTATGAAGCGCATATTGGTGGCCTTGGCCGCCGCGGCGGTCCTCCCCGGCCTCTCCGCGCTCGCCGCGGACGCTGGCCCGCCGAAGGTCGTGGTGACCTACGACATCAAGCACGACGTCTCGCCACCGCTGCGGGACATCCCGGTGCCCCCCGTCACCCTCGACCCCCAGCACGTGATGTTCGAGCCGAAAGGCTTCCACGGGACCGTGAGCAAAGGCCCCGACACGGTCGTCCAGGGCAGCCTGGCTCCGGCCGCCATGCCCCCTCCCATCCTGAACTTCACGGGCATCCCCTTCCCCGGCGTCGGATGTAACTGCGCCCCACCCGACACCGACGGCGAGGTGGGCGACACGCAATACGTCCAGATGGTCAACCGGGGCCTGCAGGTCTTCAACAAGACCACGGGGGCCTCGCAGCTGGGACCGATCGACATCGAGGTCCTGTGGGCGGGCTTCGGGGGCGTGTGCCAGTCGACCGGCTTCGGCGACCCGATCGTTGTGTACGATCAGATCGCCAACCGCTGGCTCGTCAGCCAGTTCGCGGGCACCTCCATCCCGACGCACGAGTGCGTGGCGGTGTCGCAGACGAGCGACGCCACCGGCGCCTGGAACCGCTACGACTTCCTCCTGGGCACCAACTTCTTCGATTACCCCAAGTTCGGGGTCTGGCCCGACGCCTATTACATGTCCATGAACGTCTTCAACCCGGCGGGCACCATCTTCCTGGGCCCGCAGCCCTTCGCCTTCGATCGCGCGGCCATGCTGATCGGCGCCGCCGCCGCGGTCGTCACGCCGGGGCTGCAGTCCACCTCCCTCGGCTCACTGATCCCCGGGGACCTCGTCGGCGCCATCCTGCCGCCGGCGGGCGCACCCAACCCGTGGCTCAGCACGGAGCTGGTGCCCAACTGGCAGCTCTTCCGGTTCCACGTGGACTTCCCCGTGCCCGCCAACAGCACCTTCCTGCTGGGCGGCGCCCTCGTCCCCGCGCCCTACGCGACGCTCTTCGCGGGCGTGCCGCAGCTGGGCACGCCGGACCTGCTCGACAACCTTGCCGACCGGCCCATGTTCCGCTTGGCCTATCGTCGGTTCCCCGACAGCCACGAGGCGCTGGTGGGCAACCAGACGGTCCAGTCCGCTGGCGTGGCGGGCATCCGCTGGTTCGAGATCAACAACGCCACCAGCGGGGCGCCCGGCTTCACCCAGCAGGGCACCTACCAGCCCGACAGCACGTGGCGCTGGATGGCCAGCGCAGCCATGGACGCCTCCGGCAACATGGCCATCGGCTTCAGCGCGTCCAGCAGCGCCATCCACCCGGAGATCCGCTACGCCGGCCGCCTCGCCACCGATCCGGCGGGCACGTTGGGGCAGGGCGAGGCCACCCTCCACGCGGGTGCCGGCAGCCAGACCGACACCTCGAGCCGCTGGGGCGACTACAGCGACATCACCCTGGACCCGACCGACGACTGCACGTTCTGGTACACCAGCGAGTACTACGACACCAACAGCTCGTTCAACTGGCGCACGCGCATCGGCAACTTCAAGTTCCCGAACTGCATCTTCCCGGTGGCCCTGCAGGACTTCACGGTCGAGTGAGCGGCCCCGCGTAGCCGGCCTCACGGTCCGCACCGGGAGCGCGCCCGCCGCGCTCCCGGCGCAGGGCCGCCACCTCCGCCTGCAGCGACTCGATCTGCGCGGCCTGCACCTGCAGCGCGGCCACGGCCATGCTCGCGTAGCCGTAGAGGTCCACCCGGTCATGCTTGGCGTCCACCGCCGCGCTCGTCCCGACGTCCTCGATGATGAAACCGAGGTGCTGGCGGTCGGCGGGACCGGCGGCCCGGTACCGGTAGGTCGCCAGGCGGAAACGCCGCAGCTCCCCGTAGAGTTCCCGCAGCTCGCTCTCGCTCAGGTAATCGATGTCGCGCTTGAACCGGGCGCTGGAGATCGGGCAGCCGCCCGGCTGCTGCGCGGGATCGCTGGTCGCGCACACCAGCCGCCGGTTGCAGTCGTCGACGGGATCGCAGGTCGCCCCCTCGGGTAGGCAGCTTTCGCCCGGGTCCTGGAACGAGCACGCAGGCACGGCGGGATCGGGCCGGTGGCCTTCACACACGGGGTCGCCGCACGTGAAGTACCACTGCGGCGCCGGATCGGGCTCGCCTCCACAGGACGAAAGCGCGATCAAAATGAAGAGAGCAGGCAAACGGGGCATGGAGACCTCCGGTCGTCATTCTAGTGTCCTAAGGCGTCGAGACGCCTCGCGCGCCCGGATGGCCGTCGTCCTCGTGGCCGCGGGGGCAGCGGCCTGCCTCGCGCGCGGCCCCTCCGCCCCGCGCCATCCCATGCAGCGCCACGGTCCCGAGCGGACCGCGATGCCGTACGACGACCCGCGGGCCGAGGACAAGCGCGCCCTCTTCGAGCGCATCAACCGCGACCGCGTGGAGCACGGCGTACCCCCGGTGCGCTACGAGCCGCGGGCAGCCATGGTCGGGGACCGCTTCTGCGTCGATTCCGCCGCCGGGCGCTTCGCCGGGCATTGGGACCTGCAGGGACGTGCGCCCTACCTGCGTTGGGGCCTCGCGGGGGGTGTGGACTTCCACGCGGAGAACGCCGCGTCCTACTCCCTCTCCAGCGGGCGCTTCACCCGCCCGCTGCGCGAGCTGATGCTCGAGGCGCACGGCAACATGATGGCGGAGGTGCCCCCCGAGGACGGCCATCGCCGGACCATCCTCGACCCGGACTTCACGCACGTGGGCATCGGCCTGGCGGAGGTGGGGGGCGACGTGCGGATGACCGAGGAGTTCACGCGCGTGGCGTTCGATTGGATCGAGGTGCCGGCGGGGCCGCAGCGCGCGGGTCAGCGCGCCTCGTTCGCGGGCCGGCCCGGGAAGGGTTGGACGGTGGGCGTCGTCGAGGTGCGCTTCGAGCCGCCGCCGCAGCCCTTGACCCTCCTGGAGCTCCGCCGTCGGCGCGCGTATTCGTACCCGGACGTGATCCGGTCCCTGGTCCCGTCGGTGTCCGCGCCGCCCCGCCACTTCCCGGCCCGCCGCGGCGACTTCTACGTGGGGGCCGACGGGTCCTTCTCGGTCACCTTCCCGCTCGACGCCGGCCCCGGTCATTACTTCGTCTTGTGCTACCTGCGGCCGGCGAGGGAGACGACCGGGCTCATGGGTCCGGCAACCGCTGCCCTGATCACCGCCCTGCCCTGACGCGGGCCCCATAATCGAACTATGGGGACGACGCGATGACGAGATCCGCGGCGCTGGCCGGCCTTGCCCTCGCCGTCCCCATCGCGCTCTTCGCGCAGGCCAGGAAGACGGCACCGGCGAAGCCGTCTCCCGACGCGCCCTACAAGCGCCTCGAGGCGCAGTACGTGCGCGAGTTCCTGAAGCGCCACCCGGTGGTCTCCACGTACCTCGGGGGATCGGGCCACTACCCGGAGCTGGCGCGGGCGGACGGCACGCTGCGCGACTGGTCGCCCGCCGCCATGGCCGAGGAGGCGCGCGTCTACCGTTCGATCCGCGACGGCCTGGAGCGCCTGGACCCCGCCCGGCTCACGCCCCCGCGCCGCATCGACCGCGACGTCGCGCTCCACCAGATCGACTTCATGCTCCACCAGTACGAGGACCGCAAGTACTGGCAGCGCGCGCTGGACACCTACGTGAACGAGGCCTTCCGCGGGATCGACTGGTATACCCAGGGCATGACCGACCAGAAGCGAGGCCGCTACGGATCCGCCTCCGAATGGGCCACGGTCGCGGCACGGGTGGCGGCCGTCCCCACGTATCTGCAGCGGGCGCAGGCGAACCTCGAGGCGGGCCTGGCCGCGGGCAACACCCCCGACTTCCGCATGGTGGAGCGGGACGGACTCACCTCCAGCGAGGAGAACGCCAAGTACTTCGAGAACGTCTTGCCGGAGTTGGCCGCGGAGCGCACGAAGGGGCAGCCCTTCTCCAAGGCCACCGTGGCCGACCTCCGCACCAGGGGGGCGGCTGCCGCCCGAGCCTTCCGGGAATTCCGGAGTTTCCTGGAGACAACGCTCGTGCCCCTGCCGAAGAAGGACCGCTTCGCGCTCGGACAGAAGGAATACGACTGGGCCCTGGGCAACAACCTGCGCCTGCCCTTCACCGCGGCGGAGCTCTTCGACCGGGCCTGGGACGTGATCGAGCACACGCGCGACGAGCTGATCGCGGCGGCGCAGACGGTGGCGGAGAAGCACGAGCTCAAGCTGTCGTGGGACCCGGACGACCGGGTCGCCTCCACCCGCGCCGTCTTCGACTTCCTGGGCCGGGACGCGCCCGCCTCGGACGCCGAGATGGTGCGGCTCTACCACGACGTCAGCCTCAGGCTCGTGGAGTTCGCGCGGCGGAACGACATGTTCGACATACCGCCGGCGTACGAGCTCGAGGTCACGGTCACCCCGCCCGCCCTCGAGGTCTCGATCGACGGCGCCGCCTACTACCCCGCCCCGCCCTTCAAGGCCCGGGGCGTCGGCCGCTTCTACGTCACCCCGACGAAGGGCGATCCGGCCAGGCTGAAGGAGAGCAACAAGGCCGCCATCGCCGACCTCTCCGCCCACGAGGGCTTCCCCGGCCACGACTGGCACTTCAAGGTGATGACGCAGTACCGCGACCGCATCGGGCCCGTGCGGTGGCTGACGCCGGGAGAGGTGGAAGGGTCCGCGTCCATGTGGGAGGACTCCATGGCCGCGGAGGGCTGGGCCCTCTACGCGGAGCACCTGATGTCGGAGCCGCAGCCCAGGGACCCCGGCGGGTTCTACACGCCCGAGGAGCGTCTCTACCAGCTTCAGGGACGGCTCTTCCGGGACCTGCGCGTCCGCATCGATACCGGGATCCACACCGGGCGCATGAGCTTCGACGAGGCGGTGGACGCCTTCTCCGAAGTGGTGGACTTCCTGCCCGGTCCCTGCTCCCCGATCCGGCCGGACGCCTCGCCGGAGAAGAAGTCGTCCTGCGAGTCCGCCTGGCGGGCCATCTTCCGCTACTCCAAGGAGCCCACCCAGGCCATCACCTATCGCCTGGGCAAGGAGCGCATCCTGGCCCTCCGCGCGAAGGCCGAGCAGATCGTCCCCGGCCCTGCCGGCCTGAAGAAGTTCCACCTGCTCTTCATGCAGCAGGGCACGATACCGCCCGGGTACTTCGAGGAGCAGCTCCTGGCGGAGATGAAGGTGAAGGAGTAATCGGGACACGCCTACGCGTCTATAATCACCTCGAAGGATCGACCGATGGCTACTCCGGTCGAGTGGCGAAAGCGCGGCCAGTAGCCTGGGCTGATCGCGCACTGGCGGATCTCGAGGCGGCATACTTCCTTGAGAAGTCCCCCTCCTACGAAACCATGAGCCAAAACGAAGACCGGGACTCGATCCGCCGCGAGATGGAGCAGCGCTCCACGGAGGAGCTGGTCTCCATCCTGCGGAACCGGGACGAGGAGGAATGGCGCCCGGCGGTATTCGAGATCGTGGCCTCGATCCTGGACGCGCGCGGGGTGTCATCGCAGCAGGTGGCCGCCCTGGGTCCGGAAGGCATCGACGTGGTGGAATCGCGGCCGCTGGTGACGCTGGCCCGCTTCTTCAGTCCGGCCGAGGCCCACACCGCTCGCATGGCGCTGGAGAACGCTGGCCTCCACGCCTGGGTCGCCGACGAGACGTTGGGTACGAGTTACGGGCTGGGCGTGGGCGCCCGCCTTCAGGTCTGGGACTCCGAGGCGGACACGGCCCGCGCCGTCCTCGCGCAGGAGCCGGCAACGGCCGACGAGCTTCCCGCGGACCTCGCGGAGCCCGCGTGCCCGGCCTGCGGTTCGAGGCGCGTGGCTCCGGAGGCCTGGATCGTGGGCGAGTCCGGCGAGGAAGCCGCCGATCCGCTGGACTGGGGGCCCTCGCGCCGCAAGTGGCACTACTTCTGCGCGGACTGCCGGGAGGCCTGGCCGGCCTAGGTGGCGTACGCCCTCCTCGCCGATCTCACGGTCTTCGTCCACTTCGCCTTCATCCTGTTCGTGGTGGCCGGCGGGATCCTGGTGCGATGGTGGCCGAAGCTGGCGTGGGCGCATCTCACGGCCGCAGCCTGGGGGACTTACGTGGCCCTGGCCAACAAGATCTGCCCGCTCACCCCTCTCGAGCATTGGCTCTCGAGGCAGGCGGGCGGCGAGGGTTACGCCGGCGGCTTCATGGAGCAGCACCTCTTCTGGATCATCTACCCCCGCGGCCTCACCCCGACCGTCCAGCGGCTCCTCGGCGTGGGCGTGATCGTCCTGAACCTCGCGATCTACGCCTGGGTCCGCTACAGCCGCCGCCGGCGATGACGCGGTTCGCCGCCTGGACCGTGAGTCTTGCCTTCCTCGTGGGCGGACTGGCCTGCGCTCTCGGCGCCGTCAGCCTCACGCATCCGGCCACCAACCCGGTCAGCAACGCGGCCGGCCGCTTTAAGGCCAGCGTGTTCCAGGGGACCGCCTTGGGCGTCCTTCTCCTCTTTCTCGCGGAGGTCGCGGCGCGGCGCTGGTCGGCCCCGGCGGGCGGATGGCGGTGGGCGTGGCTCCTCATCGGCGCTTTCTTCCTGCTCCTGGGGGTGCCGCTCCTCGTCGCGGCGCTGCGGGACGCGACCCCGCTCGGCGTTCGCATCCAAAGCTTCCGCCTGGGCCTCGGCGCCCTATGGCTCGCCCTGGGGATCGCCAGTTGCGCCATCCCCCTCGTGCGGCGGAGGCCAAGAGCGCCTGTTTGACAGCCCGCGGCGGGGCGGGATAGTCTGATTTCCGGCCGCACCGGACACCCTGGCCGTAGCCCCCGAGATCCTCTCAAAAGCCCGCGAACCTGGAATGGTGGAGATGACTAAACCCCTTATTCTCCCGATTGTTATGAGCACTATTGCCCTGAACCCGGCCGTCGCCGACGAGAGCGTGACGCCGCCCGCCGCCAGGAAGGTCCACAAGGTGGAGACCCTCCACGGCCAGCCCTGGGCGGACGACTACTTCTGGCTCCGGGACAAGCCCAATCCGGACGTGGCGGCCTATCTCGACGCGGAGAACGCCTATACCGATGCCGTGATGGGACCGACCCAGGCCCTGCAGGCGGCCCTCTACAAGGAGATGCTGGGCCACATCAAGGAGACCGACCTCTCAGTCCCCTATCGCGAAGGTGGCTACTTCTATTATTCGCGGACGGAGGAAGGCAAGCAGTACCCGATCTACTGCCGGAAGAAGGGCAGCCTCGACGCGGTCGAAGAGGTCACGCTCGACCTGAACGCGCTGGCCGAGGGGCAGAAGTTCATGGCCATCGGCGCCTACACGGTGACCGACGACGGCAGCCTGCTCGCCTACACCACCGACAACACCGGCTTCCGCGAGTACACCCTGCACGTGAAGGACCTGCGGACCGGGGAGCTGCGAAAGGAGACGGCGGAGAAGGTGGGGTCGGTAGCCTGGGCCAACGACGGCCAGACGCTCTTCTACACGACCGACGATCCCGCCAAGCGCCCCTACCGCCTGTACCGGCTGCGGCTGGGCTCGCCCCTGCCCCGCGACCTCGTCCACGAGGAGAAGGACGAGCTGTTCCGCGTCGGGGTGGGCCGCTCGCGCAGCAAGGGCTACGTCTTCCTCGGGATCGGCAGCCACACCACGAGCGAGGTCCGCTACATCCCCGCCGACCAGCCCGCTGCGGAATGGAAGGTCGTCGCCCCGCGCCGCCACGAGCACGAGTACGAGGTCGACCACCACGGCGACCGCTTCTACATCCGCACCAACGACAAGGGCCGTAACTATCGCCTGGTCTCCGCCCCCGTCGCGGACCCGCGCCCCGAGAACTGGACCGAGGTCGTGCCCCACCGCCCGGACGTGATGCTGGAGGGGCTGGAGCTCTTCAAGAACCACTACGTCCTGCTGGAGCGCGAGCGGGGGCTGCCCGAGTTCCGGGTCACCGATCTGCGCACGGGCGCCTCGCACGCCATCGAGTTTCCCGAGCCCGCCTACTCGGCCTTCTCCGGCGCCAACGCCGAGTTCGACACCCCGGTGTTCCGCTACACGTACCAGTCGCTGGTCATGCCCAACTCGGTCTTCGACTACGACATGGACAAGCGGACGGCCGCGCTGCTCAAGGAGCAGCCGGTGCCCGGCTTCGACAGCGGGCGCTACGCCTCGGAGCGGCTCTTCGCCACCGCGAAGGACGGGGTCAAGGTCCCCATCTCGCTCGTCTACCGGAAGGGGACGAAGCGCGACGGGACGGCTCCCCTCCTCCTCACCGGTTACGGGGCCTACGGCTATCCGTACCCCGTGATGTTCTCCTCGAACAGGCTGGCCCTGCTCGACCGCGGCGTGTCCTTCGCGATCGCCCACATCCGCGGCGGGGGCGAGATGGGCAAGGCCTGGCACGACCAGGGCCGGATGATGAACAAGAAGAACACGTTCACCGACTTCATCGCCGCCGCCGAGTCCCTGGTCGCCGAGAAGTACACGGCGAAGGACCGCCTGGCCATCGAGGGCGGCAGCGCGGGGGGCCTGCTCATGGGCGCCGTCACCAACATGCGGCCCGACCTCTTCAAGGTCGTGGTGAGCCGCGTGCCCTTCGTGGACGTGATCAACACCATGGTGGACGGTTCCCTTCCCCTGACCGCCGGGGAATGGGAGGAGTGGGGCGATCCCCGCAAGAAGCCGGACTACGACTACATGCTCGCCTACAGCCCCTACGACCAGGTCGCGGCCAAGGCGTACCCCGCGCTGCTGGTGAAGACGTCCTTCAACGACAGCCAGGTGATGTACTGGGAGCCCGCCAAGTACGTCGCGCGGCTGCGGACGATGAAGACGGACAAGAACCCGCTGCTCCTGAAGACCAACATGGCCGCCGGCCACGGCGGCGCGTCCGGGCGGTACGACTACCTGCGCGAGGTGGCCTTCGACGACGCGTTCATCCTCACCCAGCTCGGGCTGACGGAGTAGCGCAGCGTGCCCCTGCTCACGCTGCGCAGCTACGTGTCGGGGGCGTGGGCCGAGGGTAAGGGGACGCTCCAGACGCTGGTGAACCCGGCCACCGAGGAGCCGCTGGCCCAGGCGGGCACGGGCGGGATCGACATGGCCGCCGCCTTGGACCACGCCCGGACGAAGGGCGGGCCCGCGCTGCGCGCGCTGTCCTTCGCCGAGCGGGGCGCGCTCCTGAAGGCCATGTCCGACGTGATCCAGGGCCACCGCGACGAGATCCTCGACCTCGCGGTGAAAAACGGGGGCAACACCCGCAGCGACGCGAAGTTCGACGTGGACGGGGCGACGTTCACCCTCTCGTCCTATGCGCAGATCGGGCAGTCCCTGGGCGATGCGAAGTTCGTCGTGGACGGCGAGGGGATCCAGCTCGGCCGCACGCCGCGCTTCCACGGCCAGCACATCGCGGTGCCGCGCCGCGGCGTGGCCGTCCACATCAACGCCTTCAACTTTCCCGCCTGGGGCTTCGCCGAGAAGGCGGCCGTGGCCCTGCTGGCCGGCGTTCCTGTCGTCAGCAAGCCCGCCACCAGCTCCGGCATGGTCGCGCACCGCATCACGGAGCTGCTGTTGGAGGGCGCGGTCCTGCCCGAAGGCGCGCTCTCGCTGCTCATGGGCAGCGCGGGAGACGTCCTCGAGCATCTCGGCCCGCAGGACGTGGTGGCCTTCACCGGCTCCGGCGATACCGGGATCAAGATCCGGTCGATGCCCAACGTGATCCGCCACTCGGTGCGGGTCAACGTGGAGGCCGACAGCCTGAACGCGGCCGTGCTCGGACCCGACGCGGCGCCGGGCAGCGAGACGTACGACTTCTTCCTGAAGGACGTGCTGCGCGACATGACGCAGAAGGCGGGCCAGAAGTGCACGGCCATCCGCCGCGTCCTCGCCCCCTCGTCCGTGGCGGCCCAGGTGCGTGACGATCTCGTGGAGCGGCTGCGGTCGGTCACGGTGGGCAACCCGGCGCAGGAGGGCGTGCGCATGGGGCCCGTGGCCACGGCCGACCAGCTCCAGGACGTGCGCCTTGGCATCGGCCAGCTCGGCGCCGACGGACGGATCGTCTTCGGCAGCGCCGCCGAGGTGCAGGCCGTGGGCGCGCCGGCCCGGAAGGGCTTCTTCGTCTCGCCGGTCCTGGTGGAAGTCGAGGCCGGCGCGGCCGCTCCCACCGTCCATTCCCGCGAGGTGTTCGGCCCCGTGGCCACCGTGGTGCCCTACTCCGGGTCCGCCGAGGACGCCGCGGGGATCGTGGCCCGGGGCGGCGGCGGCCTCGTCTCGTCGGTCTATTCCGAGGACGTCGCTTTCACGTCCGATCTCGTGCTGGGCCTCGCCCCGCACCACGGCCGCGTCTTCCTGGGCAGCGCGAAGATCGCGGAGGCCTCGCCGGGGCCGGGCACGGTGCTCCCGCTGCTGGTGCACGGCGGCCCCGGGCGCGCGGGCGGAGGCGAGGAGCTGGGCGGCCTGCGCGGCCTGGGCTTCTACCTCCAGCGCGTGGCCCTCGAGGGCTCGCGGCCCGTGATCGACCGCATCACGGGGAACAAGGGAAGCTGAGGCCGAGGCGTCCGGCGCCGTACCTGGTCTTCCTCCTCGTCCTGGCCGCGCTCGTCGCCGTGCTGGCGGTCCAGCCCCCGGGCGTCGTTTCCGTTCTCGCCCGCGCTACTCCCCGCATCCTGTGGCGCGTCGAGACCGGGGCGCCCCTGGCCGCCCTCAGCTTCGACGACGGCCCCGACCCCGTCTACACGCCGCAGATCCTCGACATCCTGGCGCGCCACGAGGCCCGCGCCACGTTCTTCCTGATCGGCGCGAACGCCCGCCGCCATCCTGAGCTGGTCGCGCGCATCCGCGGCCTGGGCCACGAGGTCGGCAACCACACGGACACGGGAGGCGCCACGGCCCTCATGTCCATGCAGCGCTTCAGCGAGTCGCTAATGCGCGCGGAGGCCACGCTCGGCCTCACGGACGCGCGGCCCAGGCTCTTCCGTCCCGGCGGGGGCTGGATCCGTCCCGCGCAGCTCGACCTCGCGATCCAGCGTGGTTACACGTGCGTCCTGGGCTCGGCCTACGCGTACGATCCGAAGCGCCCGCCCGCGGGGTACATCCGCTGGGCCATCACGAAGAACCTGGGCCCCGGGACGATCGTGGTCCTGCACGACGCGGGGGGCGACCGCTCCAACACGGTCGCGGCGCTGCCGGGCATCCTCGCGGCCGGCCGCGCCAGGGGCCTGCGCTTCGTTACGGTTTCCGATCTGATGACGGCGCCGCGTCAATAGGGATGCCATACCGCGCGAGACGTGTTACGGCTTTGTACTAATCTATAGTACAGTCGTGACATGAAGCTCGACGCGGAGGCGGCGAAGAAGATCGCCCGGCAGCAGGGCCTGACCCTGGGCGGGGCGTTGCGCCGCGCCCGCGTCAGCCGGACCGCCTTCTACTCCCTCGCTCGTCGCCCGAGCGTCGTGCCCAGGACGGTGATCGCCCTCGCCCGCGCCTTGGGCGTCGCGCCCTCACGCCTGCTGCGCGAGTCCACCCTCACGGTCCGGGATCGGGCGGAGGACCTCGTGCGGGAGGCTCGCCGGATCCGTTCCCGGAGCCCGCGAGCCGAGTTCGCGAACCTCTGGCATACCCTGAACCTGCTGGAGATGACGCCGGCCGAGCGGCTAGCGAGGAGTCTCGCCCGTGGGCGAGCCCGTCCCGTTCACCGATAAGGAAGCGCGCTTCCTGCAGGCGCTCGTCGAGGAGGGCGTGGAGTTCCTCGTCGTGGGGCTGGCGGCGGCGGCGCTCCAGGGCGCGCCTGCGGTCACGCAGGACATCGATCTGTGGTTCCGCGACCTGAGCGACCCGCGGCTTCGCAAGGCCCTGCGGCGCGCCGGGGCCAGCTACATACCGCCGGCCGCCGACCACCCGCCCCTGCTGGCGGGAGGGGACGCCACGCTGTTCGACGTGGTCACCCATATGCACGGCCTGCGCAGCTTCGCCGCGGAGGCGAGGCGCGCCGTGCTGGTTCCGCTGGGCAACGTCGAGGTCCCGGTGCTGCCGCTCTCCCGGATCATCGCCAGCAAGCGGGCCACGAACCGCCCGAAGGACCGGGCCATCCTGCCTGTCCTGGAGGACGCGCTGCGCGTGATCCAGAGCCGGCGGCGGCCGCGGCGCTGAGCCGGCCGCCGCCTCAGGCCCGGTCGGCCTTCTTCTCGAGGCTGCGCCAGAGGTACCAGCAGGCCACCGTGCGATAGGGACGCCAGGGTTCGGCCAGCTTGCGCATGCGGTCGGGGCTGGGCAGCTTCCGCATGCGATAGGCGCGCTGCATGGCCTTGCGTATCCCGTAGTCGTGGACGGGCAGCACGTCCAGGCGTCCGAGACGGAAGATGAGGAACATCTCCACCGTCCACCGGCCGATGCCCTTCACGTGGATCAGGGCCTCGATCACGGCCTCGTCCGCGAGGCGGCCGATGGCTCGCAGCTTCAACCCGGCCACCACCCGCTCCGAGAGGTCGCGCAGGTACGCCACCTTCTGTCGCGAGAGTCCCGCCTCGCGCAGCGCCTCCACCGTCGCGCCCAGGATGTCCTGCGGCCGCGGGTGGCGCCGTCCGATCAGACGGCGCACGCGGCCGTAGATGGAGGCCGCGGCCTTGCCCGTGATCTGCTGGTAGACGATCGACTCCACGAGCGCGGCGAAGGCCCCGCCGCGGTCGTCGGTCTGCAGCCGGCACGGGCCCACGTCGCGGATGATCCCGGCCAGCACGGGATCGCTGCGGCGGAGCCGGACCGTCGCCTTGCGGAGGGTGCGGGGATCGATCGGCATGGCCGTGTAGGCTACCGCAGAATTGTCGGCTAACCTGTTTTTCTGGGCTGCCAAAATCCCATCCCGCGGAGGTGCACATGAAGATGACCGATCTGTTCAGCGCGCAGCTGGAGCGCGAGGCCAAGATTTCGCGGCGGGTGCTGGAGCGCGTGCCAGAGGGCCGGGCGGACTTCAAGCCGCACGAGAAGTCGATGCCGCTCGGCTACCTCACCACGCTCGTGGCCTCGATGCCCTCCTGGATCGCCCTGGCCATCACCCTGGACGAGCTGGACATCAACCCGCCGGGCGGCTCGAAGTACAAGCCGAAGGACGTGAGCACCAACCGCGAGCTGATCGCGATGGGCGACGAGGCCGTGACGAAGGCGCGGGCGGCCCTCGAGGGCACGACCGACGAGCACCTGCTCACGCGCTGGAAGCTCCTGGTCGCGGGACGGGTGGTGGCGGAGGACCCGAGGCACGTCGTGATCGCCGACACCTTCACGCACCTGGCCCACCACCGCGGGCAGCTCACGGTGTACCTGCGGCTGAACGGCGCGCTCGTGCCTTCGGTCTACGGACCGTCCGCGGACGACCGGGGTTTCCCTTCGGCCTGAGGGGCGCCGGCCCGGTGTGACGGCCTGGGCAACGCCACCCGCCCTGCCATAAGATGCGGCGCGTGGCTGCCCCAGGTTCGCGGCGCACCGCGCGCAGCAGCAAGTCGAAGGGGCCGCGACGCCCCATGCCGCGGAAGCCGGCGACGAAGCGCCGGGCGCGGGGCAAACCGCTTCGCCTCCTCGACGCGCTCACGGCGTCGGTCGAGGACCTCGCCGCGCGGTTCCGGCGGCGCGTGCGGCGCGGCATCCCGATCGGCCGGACGCGAATCGATACGTCGGTCCACGACCTGCGCACGTCGGCGCGGCGGGTCCTGGCCGCGCTCGAGGCCGTGCGCCCCTTCCACGGCGGCAAGCGGTCCCGGAGGTTGAGCCGGCGCGTCGAGGCGGTGCTCGACAGGTCGGGGGACCTTCGCGACCTGGGGGTCCAGCTGCAGATGCTGCCCACGCTCGGGATCGACCCCGCGGATCCCGCGTTCCGCCAACTCCGCGACCGGCTCCGCGACAAGCACGAGGTCCTGGCCCGCAAGCTCCACCGGCGGTTGCGGCGGCGGGGAGCGCGAGACCTCCGGCGCGACGTCCGGCGCCTCCTGAAGCGAGCGCGCCGCGGCACGCGGTCGACGTCCACGGAGGTGCGGCGCGCGGCCCGGGAGACGGCCCGCGACCGCTTCTCCCGCCTCCGCGAGAGCCGGCTCGCCGTCAACCCCGCGGAGCTGGAGACGATCCATCGCATGCGGATCGAGCTGAAGACCTTCCGCTACCTCATGGAGGCGTTGCGGCCGGTGGCCGTCGGGATCACGCCGGCGCAGCTCGAGTCCCTTCATGGGCTGCAGACCACCATGGGCGATCTGCACGATCTGGAGGTGCTGTCGTCAACGATCGCGAGGTACGTGGCCCGGCAGGCCCCCGAGAGCGCCCCTCAGGCCGCCGCCGTCCTCCAGACCCTCGAGGAGCGCCACAGCGCGATGCTGACCTCGTTCCTCGAAGCGGTGGACCCCGTCCTCGACTCCTGGGACCGGATCCTCTCATCCGGACGGAGCTGGGCCGGCACGCCCGCGTGATCGCTGAGGCACGCATGAGAGAGGCCAAGTCGATTCGAGTTCGTCAATTGGTCCGCTGGTCTTTGCGCATGTTCCTCGCTCTGATGGCGACAGCAGTCGGTCTGATCGTTGCCGACAGCATACACATGAGGACCTGTCAGGAGAGTGACCTCCAGGGGCAAGTCATTCAATGGGAGGGAGAGCGACTGACAATCCTGGAGACAGGGGAGCAAACGAACGGCGAAGTACTCTCCATGGACACGGTGCGTGAACCCTTCATGGACCCGAATTTCCAGCTGCGGCGTGAGAATGGGCACGTTCATCCGCTTCAGGAGGAACGATTCGAGATCATCGCTGGTAGTGCGCGCTTTCTGATCGGCGATCGCGAGGTCGTCCTTCAAGCCGGCCAGACTGCCGTGGTCCCTCCGAATACGGTTCACCACTGGATGGCCCTTGATGGCGAGCCTGTTCGTGTCAAGGCTGAATACAGGCCGGCACTGGAGACAGGCGAGCTGTTCCATAGAGTTTACGGTCCCCTCGAGCGCGGCGAGATCAACCTCCTCCAGGCAATGGTCATCCAAACCGAGTACGAGGGTGCCGTGTGGCCTGCCAGTCCGTCCCCACTGATGTGGAGATTCATGGCCAAGATCCTGGCGCCGATCGGTAGGCTTCTCGGATACAAGGCGTGCTGAGAGAAATCCAGGCAGCCAGAACCGGCAAGTTCAGCGGCCCGCCGACAGCACCCCGGCGAGGGCCTGATCCAGGGCGGGGCGGAAGCGCACGGGGTCTTCGAGCATCGGGTAGTGGCCGGAACCGGGGACGATGATCGCCTCGTAACCCGGCATGTGGCGCCGGTTGGCCTCGACGTTGGTGGGGAACTTGTCGGCGTTCACCGCGCGGATCGGCGCGCGGATCTCGCGCAGCGCGGGGCCGGGGTCG
>DAINRN010000019.1:4876-15995 GCA_036741815.1 Acidobacteriota bacterium | reverse complement strand
AGGGCGCCCCTCATGATGCCGCCCGCCAGGGCCAGGGGTGGGCGGGTCAGCTTCAGGCGGTCGATCACTGTCTGCACCTGCTGCGCCAGCGCTCGGGCCGCCTGCTCGAGGATGCCCCGCGCCACGGTGTCGCCATGCTGGGCCTGCTCCAGCACAACCGGGGCCAGACCGGCGATCTCGGTTGCGGTGGTCGTGGGGGCGTGGACGAAGCGGATGAGCGAGATGGGATCGCTGATGGACCAGTGCCGCAGCACGGCCTTCACCAGACCGGGGGCCTGCTCGCGCCCGTCCACGGAGCGGGCCACCGCGCGCAGGGCATAGGACGCGATCTCGTAGCCGCTGCCCTCGTCGCTCAACAGCGGCCCCCATCCACCCACCCGCACCGTACGCCCGTCGCTCGCGCGGCCCAGGCAGACGGAGCCGGTGCCGCTGATCAGGGCGACACCCCACCCATCGGGCGTGCCACCCGCCAGGACCAGCTCGCCGTCGTTGACGACCAGGAACCGGTCCGTGATGGTCTGTTGGCGGACCCAGCGCGAAATCTCCGCCTCGTCCTCCGGCGCGTCCACCCCTGCCAGGCCGAAGCACGCGGCGGCGATGGAGGCTCCGCGCCAGCTCTGCCCCTGGCGCGCCGACCGCAGTCCGATGACCTGCAACAAGGCCCCATCGATGGCGGTGGTCACCGCCCGGCACGACTGCTCGAAGCCGACGTTGTGGACGTTGCTGCTCGGCCCCAGGCCACGAGCGAGCACCTTGCCCTGGAGATCGGTGACCAAGGCCTGGGTCTTGGTGCCCCCGCCGTCCACCGCGAGAAGCAGCCCGGTCTCACTCATGAAGCGGACCTCGCCTCGGAACCGTCACGGGGAGTCGCTCCAGCGCCGGGGCAGCGAGGCCTCCTAAAGCCCTCGCTGCCCCCTTTCGGGCCCCCGCCGGCCGTCGACCCGTCGCTCCCGGGCCCGGCTCAGAAGATCAGCTTGATCCCCATCTGCATCTGCCTCGGGTCCGCGGCCTTGTTCATCAGCCCGAAGTTGCCCGCCGGGGTCGCGCTGATGACGCGCGTCGCCGTGGTGGGGTCCCCGGTGTCGAACTGGACGTTCTGCGGAGTCCACGTCGTCGCCACGTTCGTTCCGTCGTCCGACAGGAAGTTCGTCCGGTTGAAGATGTTGAACATCTCGACACGGAACTGCAGCGCGACGCGCTTGCCCAGCTTGAAGTTCTTGTAGAGCGCGGCGTCCAGCCTGAAGAAGCCGGGCCCGGTGCAGATGTGGCGGCCGGCGTTGCCGTTGGTCCCGATGGCGTGGTTGTTGATCGTGAAGGCCCCGGGGTTGAAGAACTGGGCTTCGTTCGCGCTGTCGCTGACAGTGCAGGGCTCGCCGGTGAGGTCCGGACGCTGGCTGCCCGTGTAACCCGTCCCCGCCAGCGATCCGTTCCCCGACAGCCCGGGCACGTTCCCGAGGAAGATCGTGTAGGGATACCCCGTCGACGCCTGGACGATGCTCGAGAGCTCCCAGTCCCCGAGGACGGTCCTGGCGAAGGAGCCCTTGTTCTCCAGCTTGGGCAGGGCCAGGACCACGCTGCCGCTGAAGACGTGGGTGCGGTCGATCGCTCCGCGCGCCTTGTCCAGTTGCGGTTGGGTGCTATCGGTAAAGGAGTTCTCCGCGCTCATGCCCGGGCCGTCGGAGCTGGCCAACCCGGTGTCCGCTGTCACCTTGGACCACGTGTAGGCCACCTGGGCCTGCGATCCGTTCCCGAAGTGCGTCACGAGGGCAGCCTGGAGGGCGTGGTAGATCGAGCTGCGGCCCCGCGTCATGAGCGCGATGTTGCCGTCGCCGATGCCGGCGATGCCGTTGAGCGGGCGCAGCGAGACGTCGCCCGTCTGCGCGTAGGCCAGCCGGTTCTGGGGGGCGATCTCGTTCATGTTGATCTGGCCGAGGAGGTCCTGCCCCTTGTTGCCGACGTAGGCCACCTCCAGGACCGTGTTGCGCACCAGCTCATGCTGGACGGAGACGTTCCACTGCCAGTTGTGGGCGTTGCCGGCCTCCTGGACGATGCCGGCCGAAGGCGCCCCGTACCCCGTGCTCGCCAGCCCCCTGACGTCCTCCGCCACGGCCAGCGTGCGCGTGGCCGAAGCCGTCCCCGAGAACGGCGGGTTCCCGCCGAGGGCGAGGCCTGAGCTGAGCCGCTCGCGCGCGTAGAACAGACCCAGGCCGCCGCGAATCGCCGTCTTCCCGTGCCCGAAGACGTCCCAGGCCAGGCCGAGACGCGGTGCGAACAAGACGGACTTGGTGGGCGACAGCGACCGGTTGGGACCGTCCTGGCCACCCTCCAGGCCGAGGCCTGGACAGGGGTTATTGCCCGGCACGTAGAGCAGCCCGTTGCAGGGCGAGTTACCGAAGGCGGGATTGATCGCTGCAACGTCGAACGTCGCCATCTGGTCGTCGGCCATGAAGGGCAGCGTGAAATGGCTGAGGCGGACGCCGAAGTCCGCCGTCACGCGGGGGCTGACCTTGTAGGTGTCGGCGATGTAGAACTCGTAGTCCTTCCAGCGCTGCTGGACGGACTTGTTGGTCACGATCTCAGACGTGGTCCAGACCGTGCCGTCGAGCAGCCAGTTCGCGATCTCGTTGCCCGTGACGTTGCCCGGCTCGTAGCCGTTCGGGCCCAGGAAGCCCGCCGCCCCGGTCACGTTCACCGACTCCAGGCTGGTGTTGGCGGGCTCCTCGTTCTTCTTGTTGGTGCTGAAAAGGACGCCGGCCTTCACAAAGTGCGCGCCGAACACGGCCGACCAGTCGTCCTTGACCACGAAGAGGTCCTGGTTGTTGTTCCAAGGCGCCTGGTTCCAGAGGGTGCCGTCCGAGTAGGGGCCGAGGGATCCCCACGTGGCTGCCGGCTGCCCCGCCCCCCCCTGCTGCTTGATATCGGCCGGGAAGAGCGTGGGAATGTTGTCCGCCAGTTGACTGACCAGCTCGTCATCCCCCAGCCGGGTCACGTCGATAGTGTTGCCGGAGTACGAGAAGGTCAGGGAATTCACCATCGAGGAGCCGATGTTCTGGTTGATCTGGGCGACCAGCGACTTGCCGGGCTGGTTCCAGAGCGAGCGGACGACCGGGAACGGGTCGTCACCCCACCCGGGGTTCTTATCCGCCTTCCAGCTGTCGTGGGTCCATCGCACCATGAGGCGCGTGCTGTTGGTGATGGACCAGTCCATTCGGATGTTCTCCTGGCGCCAGTCGACCGGCGTCGGCGTCGCCTCGACCCAGTTGTTGCAGCTTCCGCCCGTAGGCGTGATGTTGGGCAGCGAGAAGAGCTGCATCATGAGCGCGCCCCCGGGGCTGATGCGGTCCGCCGGGATGATGTTGCCGGGGAAGGGCTGGCCCGTGAGGGGGTCGATCGGCGCCGGCGGGGAGCAACCCGGGATGGAGTTGCTGAAGTCGCCGCTGCGCTCGGCCTCCGTGGGGACGAACGACGGCCGCACGGTGCTCCGCTTGTCCTTGTTCCACTCCAGCGAGACGAAGAAGTGCAGCTTGTCCTTGATGATGGGGCCGCCGAAGGTGCCGCCGTAGTCGTCCCACTTCAGGGGGGCCTTCTCCAGGCTCGCCTGCTTCAGGAAGAAGTCGGTGGAGTTCCACTGGTCGCGCCGGCCATACCAGTAGCCGCTGCCGTGGAACTCGTTGGTCCCGCCGCGGGTCACCAGGTTGATCTGCGCCCCGCCCGACTGCCCGAACTCGGCGCCGTAGTTGTTGCGCTGGATCTTGAACTCCTCGATGGCGTCCACCGATGGATAGACGAGGATGGTCCGCCCGGAGCCGAGGTCGATGTTGTTCGCCCCGTCCACCATCCAGTAGTTGCCGGTGACGGAGCCGCCGCTGACGGAGATGTCCGTCCCGCTGCCGAGCCCCTTGTCGATGGTGTTCAAGCCGTCGATAGCGGAGACGCCGGGCTGGAGCATCGTCAACTGGATGAAGTTCCGTCCGTTCAGCGGCAGCGCCCGGACTTCCTCTCCGGTCACGAGCCCCGATATCTCGGCGCCCACGGTCTTGACCGCCACCGCCGGCACCTCGACGTTGACCACCTCGCTGACGTCTCCGGTCGCGAGCTGGATGTCCACCGCGCGGACGTCGGCCACGTTCAGCGTGACCTTGCTCCGGACCTCGGCCTTGAATCCGGGGTGCTCGACCTCGATGCGGTAGCTGCCCACGGGCAGCTCCGCGAAGGCGTAGATCCCGGCCGAGGTCGTGGTGCCCGAGCGCGTGAACCCGGTGTCCTCGTTCTTGACGGTGACCTTGGCCCCCGTGATGATCGCGCCGGTGGGGTCGGTCACCGTGCCGCGTAGCGTGCCCGTGATCCTCTGGGCGTACGCGGGGACTCCGACCAAGAGGACAAGGAAAGCCGCCAGGAAGAGCCTGAGGTGCCGGCGCATGGTCCGCCTCCGCAGAGTTAGTTAAACGGCTTTAAAAACCAAGTGACCGAAGTTTGCCAGAGGTTCGCCGCTTGTCAAGCATAATTTTTCGGCCACCTCGTTTTTTTTGCGGGCAGCCCAAGGACGTAAGATCGGCGGATCGTGGGCCCCGCCGTCCTGCTGACCCTCCTCGTTCAACAACCCCCGCCCGGTGAGCCCGCGGCTGCGCTCCGCCAGGCCGTCGCCGCCGCGGAAGCGAGCCTCCAGGCAGGGGATGCCCGGGCGGCCCTCGGCCGCTCGCGGACGGCGCTCCTGGAAGGCTGGCTCCTCATGGGACGACTGGCCGCGGCGGAAGGCCGGGCGCCCGGGGCCCGGGAGGCCTACGAGCAGGCGGCGCTTGAGCTCGCGGCCAGTCCGGGCCCCGAGGCCCATGACCTGGAGCTCGCGTTCGCGCTGGCCCGCGAGTCCCTCGCATTGAAGGACGCCGAAGTCGCCGCCGCGCTCTTCGCGCGCATCGTCAAGGAGCGACCGATCGCGCAGACCCACGTCCTCATCGGCAGGGCCTACCGGGACTTCGGCGCGTACGACCGCGCCCGCGCGGAGCTCGCGGCCGCCCTGAAGAAGGATCCCGGCGTGCGCCGCGCGCACTACTACCTCGGAACGGTGGCGGTGAAGGAGAAGGGTCTCGGCGGACTGGAGGAGGCGATCGAGGAGTTCGGTGCGGAGCTGAAGCTGGCGCCCGGCGACCCACTGGCGAGCCTCGAGCTGGGCGTGGCCCTCGTCGAGAGCCAGCGGCCGGCCGAGGCGCTGCCCCCGCTCGAGACCGCGGCGCGCTCCGGCCCGCCCCAGTCGCGCACGCTGGCCTACCTCGGCCGCGCCCAGCTTCGGCTGGAACGGCCCGCGGAGGCCGCGGCCTCGCTGCAGCGGGCGCTGGAGCTGGCCCGCGAGCAGGGCGCGAACGAGGCCGCCCTCCTGGCCATCCACCTCCAGCTCGGCCAGGCCCTGGCCCGGCTCGGCCGGGCCGATGAGGCCGCCGTCCACTTCGCCGAGTCGCAGCGGCTGTCGGCCCTGGGCAGGGTGGCGGAGCGGGAGCAGCTGGCCCGCTACATGGCGGACTCCTCGGACCCGGAGGGACCGAGGCCGGCCGGCCCGTCGGGGATCGAGGTCGCGGCCCTGGCCGCGCTGCCCCCGTCTCGCCGGACGGAGCTGCGGCGCGAAGCGGAGACGGCCGTGGCGCGCACCTACCTGAACCTGGGCGTGCTGCAGGCCCAGCGCGAGCAGTTCGCGCGCGCGGCGGAGCTGTTCGAGCAGGCGGCCCGGGTGGACCCGGATCTCCCGCACGTCCAATCCTCGCTCGGCGTCGCGTACTTCAACGCGCGCCTCTTCGACAAGGCCACCGGCCCGCTGGCCCGGGCGCTGGACGCCCATCCGGGCGATGCCGGCCTCAAGCGGATGCTGGCCATGGCGTGGCTGAACCTGCAGGACTACGGGAAGGCCGCGGAGCTCCTTGCCGGCGACCCGGATCGGGAGACGAACGCGTCGCTACAGTTCGCGTACGGCATGGCGCTCGTCAAGAGCGACCGCGCGGCGGAAGCGGAGACGGTCTTCTCCCGTCTCCTCGCCCGCCACGGCGACTCCCCCGAGCTCCTCGTGATGCTGGGCCAGGCCCACGCCCAGCAGGGAGACTTCGAATCGGCGGTGCAGTCCTTGAAGCGGGCCCTGGAGCTGAAGCCCGACGTGGCGGAAGCCAACGCCACCCTGGGCGTCATCTACCTCCGGCAGGGACGGCTGCCGGAGGCAGAGGAGGCGCTGCGCGCCGAGCTGCGTGGCCACCCCGACGACCTGGAGTCCAGGCACAACCTGGCCATCGTGCTGGACTCCGAGCAGAAGCCGGAGGAGGCCATCCCGCTGCTGCGCGGCGTGCTCGAGGCCAGGGCCGACCGCGCCGACTCGCGCTACCTCCTCGGCAAGATCCTGCTGGCGCAGGGCGCGGCCACGGAGGCGGCGGAGCAGCTCGAGGCCGCGGCCCGCCTGGCGCCGGAGGACCCGAGCATCCGCTACCAGCTCGGGCAGGCCTACCAGAAGCTGGGCCGGACGGAGCTGGCCGAGCAGCAGTTCGAGGTCTTTCGCCAGCTCAAGTCGAAGCGCTGATCAGGGCCCGTTGGGCTCGCGCACGGTCAGCACCTGGTCGGCGGGCACGCTCTTCAGGGTCTGTACCTTCCCCGACGGCCACGTGACCGTCAACTCGTTGACCACGGAGTCCGCGCCGAGCCCGAAGTGGACGCGGGGATCCGACGCGCTGCCATACCCCACCGCCGTGTTCACCTGGCCGTAGCGGGCCCCCGAGGGAGTGACGACCTTGACCTTCGCTCCGGCGCCGTCGCGGTTGCTCCGGCCGCCGACCATCTTCAGCAGCAGCCAGTGGTGGCGGGCCGGCGACGCGTTGCGCCACAGCTCGAGCGGCCCGTCGAGCGACGTGACCACCACGTCCACGCGGCCGTCGTTGTCCACGTCCCCGAAGGCGGCGCCCCGATGGACGGCCTTGCGCGCGAAGGCCTCCCCCGCCGCCGCGCTGCCGTCGGCGAAGCGGCCGTCCTTGAGGTTGACGAGGACCGCGTTGGCCATGGGGACGCGCTCGCGGAAGGCGCCCTGGGGATCCATCACGTCGGCGCAGGCCACGAACAGGTCCTTCCAGCCGTCGTTGTTGAGGTCCACGATGCCGTTGCCCCATCCGGACCGCGGGCGGGTGGCCGCGCCCACGCCGGAGCGGGTGGTGACGTCCTCGAAGGAGGCGCCCCCCAGGTTCTTGAAGAGGGGGAACGACTCGTTGGCCAGGGCGGTCTCGAAGATCTCCGGGCGCCCGTCGTTGTCGACGTCGGCCGCGTCGGCCCCCATGCCGGAGACGGCCTCGGCCCGCTCCCCGAACGCCACCGCCCGCTCGAAGGCGGACTCCGTGAACGTGCCGTTGCGGTTGTTCATGAAGAGGTGCGCCGGCGTGGTGTCGTTGGCGACGAACAGGTCCGGGAAACCGTCGTCGTCGAAGTCCGCGACACCGATCCCCATCCCCTTCCCCACATGGGCCCGGATGCCCGAGGGCACGGACACGTCCGCGAAGGTCCCGTTGCCCTCGTTGTGGAAGAGGGAGCCCGGCAGGCCCTCGTACTGCTTCGGGTGGCAGTAGTCGGGCGCATTGGGATCGCCGCACAGCGGCTCGCGCGCCGGGTCCCAGACGCAGTAGTTGGAGACGAACAGGTCCAGCCGCCCGTCCCGGTCGTAGTCCAGGAAGGCGGCGGCCACGGCCCAGAGGGTGCCGTGCTTCGGGTCGGCCCGGGCGAGGCCGGCCGCCTCGGTGACGTCCTTGAAGGTGCCGTCGCCGTTGTTGTTGAACAGCGTGTTGCGGCGCAGGCCGGCCACGAAGATGTCCGTGTCGCCGTCGTTGTCGTAGTCGCCGGTGGCGACCCCGAGGTCATAGCCGCGGCCGGCCACGCCGGCGCGTTCCGTGACGTCGGTGAAGCGCCCGCGCCCGTCGTTGCGGAACAGGCGGTTCCACTGCTCGGGGCCGGTCTTCTCGCCGCGGGGCAGGACGCCGCCGTTCACGGCGTAGACGTCCAGCCAGCCGTCGCCGTCGTAGTCGAGGAGGGCCACGCCCGCCACCATGGTCTCCGGCTGGTGCTTGCGGGCCGTGCGGCCCGAGTGGGTCACGAAGCGCAGGCCGCTCTGCTCCGCCACCTCCTCGAACACGACCGGGTCGAACGCCGGCGGGGAGGAGGCGGCGAGGAGCCCGGCGGCGAGGAGCGGGAGCGGCAGCGCCCGCGCGGCCGCGCGCATCCCGACTATCTCGGCTCCGTGATGCGCAGGGTGTCGTCGGCGCGCAGCCCCTTGGTCAGCACCTGCTTGCGGCCGGAGGGCCAGTCCACCTCGACGCGATCGACCCCGGCCGCGTCCCCCAGGCCGAAATACAGGGGCAGGACGCTCTGGGACAGGTACCCGGACTTGCCGTCGCAGCTCTTGGTGAAGGTCCGGTCCCCGGAACGGACCCGCACCACCGCGCCGAGCCCGTTGCGGTTGGAGGCGGTGCCCACCAGGACCACCTTCAGCCAGTGGAGCCGCTTCCGCTCGGACAGGTCGCTCACCAGCACCATGGGCCCGTCGTTGAGCTCGTTGGTGACGATGTCCAGGTCGCCGTCGCCCTCGACGTCGAGCATGACCGACGCCCGGCTGGAGAGCGGGGTCATCACCGTGACGGGCCCCGTCCGTCCCCCGCATTGCGGCGCGGCCTTGTCCTCGGACGCGCAGTCCAGGTCGAACCAGGCGGTGTGGGTCCGCCCCTGCCTCCGTGGCTCCACGCCGAGCACGAACTCGGCGTCCGCGAACGCGCGCCCGCGGTCGTTGAGGAGCAGGGTGTTGACCCCGTACCGGAAGGGGAAGCCCATCCCGGAGGTGATGAACGCGTCGTCCCAGCCGTCGGCGTTGAGGTCGCCCACGCTCAGTCCCCACGGCCAGTAGTTCTCCGCGCCCAGCCGGTCGGAGACCTCCTCGAAGCGGCCGCCGCCCAGGTTGCGGTAGAACGCGTTGCCGAAGATGCTGCGGGATCCGTCCTGGAGGTAGTCCGCCGGCCAGCGCATGCGTGACTTCAGCTTCTCCCGCTCCGGCCCGATCTCCTCGCTCATGTCGGAGTGCATGTCGGTCAAGAAGAGGTCCAGGAGGCCGTCGTTGTCGAAGTCGAAGAACTTGATCCCCATGCTGCCCCAGGGCGTCTTCGGGAAGACCTCCGCGGTCTTGTCCACGAAGCCGCGGTCCCCGGCGTTCTCGAAGTAATGGTCGTCGCCCTGCATGTTGAGCAGGTAGAGGTCCACCCGGCCGTCGCCGTTGACGTCCGCGAAGCTGGCGTCGCCGCACCAGGCGCGCGGACGCAGCCCCGCCTCGGCGCTCAGCTCGCGGAACCGGTTGCCGCCCAGGTTCCGGTACAGCGCGGGGAATTCCGCCCGGCCGGGGTGCAGGTGCCCCGAGAAGGCGTCTTCGAGCCCGCGGTACGCGCCGTCCGGACCCTTGGCGTCGCTCGTGTAACGGCCCACGTTGCACACGAGCAGGTCCGCCCGGCCGTCGTTGTCGTAGTCGAGGAACACGGCGCCGGAGGAGTGGGCCACGAGCGCCACTCCCGCCTCCCGCGTGATGTCCCGGAAGCGGCCGCGCCCGTCGTTCTCGAAAAGGGCGTTGCCGCCGCGGACGGTGGTGACGAAGAGGTCCGGGTCGCCGTCGTTGTCCACGTCGCCGAAGGAGGCGGTCACCCCGATGCGGTCGGGCAGCCCGACGCCCGCCTCGTCCGTGACGTCCCGGAACGCGCCCCCGCCCAGGTTCTTCCACAGCCCGCTCTTCCCCACCTGGTTGACGAAGTAGAGGTCCGGGCGGCCGTCGCCGTCGACGTCCGCCGCCGCCAGCCCGTTGCCGTGGTCGTAGTGCACGGGCCGGTAATGCTTCTTGACGTCGTCCACCGCGCGATGCAGGAACGTGATCCCGCTCGCCTCCACGCGGTCCTCGAAGCGGAAGCCGTGGAAGACCTGGAGGCCGCGGGCCGCCTCGAGCTGGGCCCGAGCACGCTCGGCCATCGAGTCGACGCCGACGTCGGGATCGGGGTGCTTGACCTGCGCCGGGGACGCGGGGGCCAGGAACGCGAGGGCGAGGAGCGCGGGCGTCATGCGCGGTCCCATCGGCGACACTATCGGTCCCACCGGGCTGCGCGTCAATCAGGCCGGAGGCCCGGCATAGAATGGGTCCGGTGCCCGGGGGATCTCGCGCGGTGAACGCCGGCCGTTGGCTCGCCGGCCTCTCCCTCGCCGGCCTGTGCGTCTCCGGACTCCCCGCCGACGGGCAGGATCCCGTGGCTTCGCTCGAGGGCGCCATCTCCGCCGCGGAGGAGCGCCTTCGGGCCGGCGACCTCGTGGCCGCCGAGAGCCGCTACCGTGAGGCGCTCTTCGAGGGCTGGCTGGCCACCGCCGCGCTGGAGAAGCTCGAGCGCCGGGTCCCTCAGGCCCGGGACGCGCTGCGCAACGCGTCCCTCTTCCGCGTGGAGACCCCGCAGGGGCTCCGGGCCCTGGGAACCGCGCAGCTGCAGATGGCCGAAGCCGCCGCGGCCGCGGAGACGTTCGAGGCCCTGGCCGCGACGGACTCCCGCGACGGCGAGGCCCGCCGGCTCCTGGCCCGCGCGCTCGCGGCCGGCGGCCAGGTCGAGGCCGCGCAGCAGAAGCTGGCGGAGGCCGAGGCGCTGGCCGGCGAGGACGCCGCGCTTGCCTTCCTCGTGGGCACCGACTACCTCTGGCTGAAGCGGGCCGGCGACGCGGAGCGCCTCTTCGCCCGCGTACGGAAAGCGCGGCCGATCCCCCAGACGCACGTCCTCATCGGCCGCGCCTACCGCGACGCCGGCGAGTACGACCGGGCGCGCGCGGAGCTGCAGGCGGCCCTGGCGCGGGATCCGGCCGTGCGCCGCGCGCATTACTACCTGGGCATGGTGGTCCTGGCCGACGCGCGCACGGGCCCGGAGCGGCTCGACCGGGCCATGGCGGAGTTCCGCGAGGAGCTGAAGCTCGCGCCGGACGACGCGCCGGCCAACGACCAGCTCGGCCTCGCGCTGCTCGAGGCCGGCCGCGCCGACGAGGCGCTGCCGGCCCTCGAGAACGCGGTCCGAGCGCGCGCGCGGCCGCTGTACCTGTTCCACCTCGGCCG
>DAINRN010000019.1:3599-4861 GCA_036741815.1 Acidobacteriota bacterium | reverse complement strand
CCTGGCTCTCGACCGTCCCGCCGACGCCGCGGCGGCCCTTCGGCGCGCGCTGGAAACGGCCGAGGAGCATGCCGGGAGCGAGGACGAGATCGCGAAGATCCACTACCAGCTCGGCCTCGCCCTCCGGAAGCTCGGCGCGGGAGCCGAGGCCGCGGCGCACCTCGCTCAGGCGAAGGACGGGCTCGCGGGGGGCCAGGCCACGGCGGACACCGGGCCGGCCGACGCCGCGGGCGGCCTGGGCGAGGACTCGTCGCCGCTCGCCGAGATCCCCCTCGCGCAGCGGCAGGGCTTCAAGCGCCGCGCCGCCGCGGGCCTGGTCCGCGCCTATTTCAATCTCGGCGTGCTCCAGGTCCAGGGGCACCGCGCCACTCCCGCGGCGGAGCGGTTCACGCGCGCCGCCGCGTTCTTCGAGCGGGCGGCCGAGCTGGATGCGGACTTCCCGCAGCTGCAGTCTTCGCTGGGGGTGGCGTACTTCAACGCGCGGGAGTTCGCCAAGGCCACCGGGCCGCTGGCCCGGGCGGTGGCGGCGGCGCCGGACGATCGCGGCCTCACGCGCATGCTGGCCACGTCCTGGCTGAACGCGGAAGCCTGGGACAAGGCCGCCGCCCTGCTGGAGAACGATCCCGACCGCGAGACGGACGCGTCGCTCGCGGCCGCGCTGGGCCTGGCCCTCCTTCGCGGCGGCCGCGCGGCCCGGGCGGAAGAGGTGCTGACGAGCGCCGCCGCCCTCAAGGGCGACTCGAGCGAGCTGCTGGTGCTGCTGGCCCAGGCCCACGCGGCGCAGGGCGAGGACGCGGAGGCCGTGCGGGCGCTGGAGAAGGCGCTGGAGATCCACCCCGGTGACCCGGAGGCGCGACGCGCCCTCGACGCCCTGCTCGAGGCCCGGCGCGCCCGCGGTCTCGAGCCCCGTCCATGAGGATCGGCGCGGTGAGGGCTTTGGCGTGCCTCGCGGCGCTGTCGCTGCTGCTGGCGGGCCGGGCCGCTCCCCAGGCGCGCGACGTCGCAGGGCCCATGCTCTTCCGCGACATCACGCGTGAGGCGGGCATCCAGTTCCAGCACCACGCCGCGCCCGAGAAGAAGTTCATCGTGGAATCCATGAGCGGCGGCGTGGCGCTGCTGGACTACGACGGCGACGGCCTCCTCGACATCTACCTGACCGATTCCCTCACCGTGGACACGGCCAACGATCCGATGGCCGCCAGGAGCGCGCTCTACCGGAACGTGGGAAAGGCCACCTTCGAGGACGTGACCGACAAGGCCGG
>DAINRN010000019.1:1854-3589 GCA_036741815.1 Acidobacteriota bacterium | reverse complement strand
GTCTGCACGGCGGACGTGGACGGCGACGCCCGCCCGGACATCTACGTGACGGGCCTGGGGCGGAACACCCTGTATCGGAACAACGGCGACGGCACGTTCAGCGACATCGCGGGGGCGGCCGGCGTGGCCGGCGGCGGTTGGTCGGCGGGCTGCGGCTTCGCCGACTACGACCGCGACTCCGACCTCGACCTCTTCGTCAGCCGGTACGTGAAGATCGACCTCCTCCGCCTGCCGGAGTTCGGCAAGGGCAAGACCTGCACCTACCGGGGCGTCGCCGTCCAGTGCGGTCCCCGCGGCCTCCCCGGTGAGTCCGACCTGCTGTTCCGGAACGACGGCGACGGGCGCTTCACGGAAGTCGCCGCGAAGGCCGGCGTGAACGACCCCCAGGAGCGGTTCGGCATGGGTGTCGCCTGGGCCGACTTCGACGACGACGGCTGGCAGGACCTGTTCGTGGCCAACGACTCCGGTCCGAACTTCCTCTACCGGAACCAGAAGGACGGGACGTTCAAGGACGTCGCGTTCCCCATGGGGGTGGCGGTGAGCGAGGACGGCGGAGAGCAGGGCAACATGGGCGTGGCCGTGGGCGACTACGACAACAGCGGCCGCTTCAGCCTGTTCGTGACCACCTTCGCCGAGGAGTACAAGCCGCTCCGCCACAACGACGGCGACCACTTCATCGACGTCTCCTTCCGCTCGAAGACGGCGCCCAGCGGCCTGCCCTACGTGGGCTGGGGCACGGCCTTCCTGGATTACGACAACGACGGCTACCTGGATCTCATCGCGGTCAACGGCCACGTCTATCCGCAGCTCGACAAGTCGCGCTCGGGCGCCGCCGCCGGGTACCGGCAACGGAAGCTCCTGTACCACAACCGGGGCGACGGGACGTTCGACGAGGTGGCGGCGCAATTCGGCCCCGCGTTCACGGAAGAACGCGCCAGCCGCGGCCTCGCCGTGGGCGACCTCGACAACGACGGCCGGCTCGACGTGGTGATCAACGACCTGGACGGCAGCCCCCAGGTCCTGCGCAACGAGGGGACGGGCGGCGGGAACTGGCTGACGGTGAAGCTCAGGGGCAAGGGGAAGAACACGGACGCCGTGGGGGCCGTGGTCCGCGTGACGGCGTCCGCCCTCCGCCAGACGCGCCTCGTGCAGAGCGGGACCAGCTACCTCTCGCAGGACGACAGGCGCGCGCACTTCGGCCTCGGGGCCGCGGCCCAGGCCGACTCCGTCGAGGTGCGCTGGCCGGACGGCACCGTGACCCGTCTCGAGAACGTCAAGGCCAACCGGGTGGTCGAGGTCGAGCAGCCCCGCTGAGGCCGCTCAGCGCAGGGCGCGGGCCAGGTCCTTCCAGCCCACGAGCACGAAGCCCTGCGCGCGCAGGAACTCCCGGAACTCGGGGCTGCTGACGAGGTCGAGGTCGTAGCGGCGCCAGGCCGCGCCCCAGTCGGGATGGTCCGCCGTCGCCCCCCACATCTCCTCGTCCGCGTAGCCGAGGTGCACGATCATCTCGTGCACGCCGGGGGGCAGTGCGGACAGCCGCTTCTCGTAGGCCGCGCGCCAGCCGCTCGGTTCGACGCCGGGCTCGAGGGACACGACCTGGTCCAGCAGGATCTCTCCTTCCGGGACCTGCCCACCGGCGGGCGGCGCCTGCGTCCGCGCCCAGCGCATCGGCACCCGGTACTCGCCGGCCAGGCGGCGGTAGAGGACAGTGCCTTCAGCTTTGTCGTGCCGACGA
>DAINRN010000019.1:0-1844 GCA_036741815.1 Acidobacteriota bacterium | reverse complement strand
CGCCGTGCCGTACAGCGCGCCCATGTGGGAGTCGACGTGCGTGATGCGGATCCCGGCGGCGCGCGCACGCTCGATCTGCGCCCGCAGCTCGCGCTCCGCCTCCTCGGGGCGGGCGTGCTGGGCCACCGTCGACTCCAGCATCGGCAGATAGCCGTCGGGGTCGAGCAGGCTCTTCACCTGGTCCGCGGGGCTCAGCGGGCCCCAGCGGAGGGTGGTCCATTCGCTGGTCAGCGCCAGGTGGATGCCGAGGTCGGCGTCGGGGCGCGCGCGGGCGAAGCGGGCCACCTCCGGGAACCACGGACAGGGGACGAGGATGCTGGCGGAGGTCACCCACCCGCGCTCCAGGGCCTGGAAGGTGGCGCGGTTGACGGTGTGGGCCATGCCCAGGTCGTCGGCGTGGATGATCAGCAGCCGTGCCGAGGCGGGATGGCCGAGCCGCTCCTGCACGGTGGGCCCCGACGGGGAGGCCGCGAGGGCGGGGCCCGCGAGGAGTGCGCAGAGCACGCCGCTGGCGCTCCAGGCTGGCGCGGCGCGCATCACATGGACCGGGCTTCCTGGGCCAGGTTGGACGCCGCCGTCTGCCGGAGCCGGAGGCGCAGCCGCGCGCGCGCCTCGTCGCCGGCGACCAGGAGGCAGCCCCACAGCGGGGCCTCCTTCCCCAGCGCGGAGACCACGATCTCCGGCGTGGCCGGCACCACGCGGCTGACCACCCGCCGCACCTCGTCCACGAGCAGCTCGCTCTGCGTCACCATCGCCCCCGCCAGCACGATCAGCGAGGGGTCCACGACCACGGCCAGGTTCGCCACCGCCATCCCGATGAGCACGGCCGTCTCCTCGACAGCCTTGCGCGCGGCGCGGTCGCCGTTGCCGGCCGCCGCCAGCAGGGCCCCCACCGCCTCCGCGGCGTCGCGCCGCGGGACCCGGGGCGACCGGTCGGCCAGGGCCTTGAGGCTGGCCAGCGACTCCAGGCAGCGGGCCACGCCGCGGTCGATGTACTCCGCGCCCATGCACATGAAGGCGATCTCGCCGGCCATGAAGTGGTGCCCGCGGTGGAGCACGTCGTCCACGATGATGCCGGCGCCGATGCCCGTGCCCACGGTGATGTACACGCAGTTGTGATGTCCCTTGGCCGCGCCCCTCCATCGCTCGCCCAGGATGGCCAGGTTCACGTCGTTCTCCACGACGGTGGGAACGCCGAGCGAGCGCTCCAGCACCTCGCGCATGGGCACGCGCGACCAGTTCCGGAGGTTGGGCGCCTCCGTGACGATCCCCTTGTCGAATTCCACCGCGCCCGGGGCCCCCGCCCCCACCGCCACCAGCCGGTCGAAGGGGATGTTCGCCTCGCGCATGAGCCTGCGGAGCGCGTCCGCGAGGTGCTTGAGCAGGCTCTCCGGCGAAAGGCGCGAGGGCGTGGCGATCACGTCGTGCACGAGGGGCTCGCCGCGGAGGTCCGCCAGGGCCAGGCGCGTGCGCGTGGGACCGAGATCGATGCCGCCGATGCAGCCGTGGCGGGCGTTGAACTCCATGAACGACGGCCGGCGCCCTCCGCGCGAGGGGCCGGTCCCCAGGTCCCGCACTACCCCGCCGCGGATGAGGTCCATCACGAGGCTCCCCACCGTGGGCGCGGAGAGCCCGGTGGCCTCGATCAGCTCCGCGCGCACGATCGGCTTGGTCGCGTAGTCGTCGCAGCCCGCGCGCAGACACTTCTCCCGGTCGCCCGACATGGCGTGCGCGGTCAGCGCGACGATCGAGCCCGGGTAGCCGGATTCGCGCAGCCGCCGCGTCGCGAGGTAGCCGTCCATCACCGGCATCTGCATGTCCATCAGGATCAGGTCGAAGGGCTC
>DAINRN010000018.1:7340-16060 GCA_036741815.1 Acidobacteriota bacterium | reverse complement strand
TGCGAGTTGGCTACGGCGAAGGTGGCGGTTTTGCCGGAAGGAATCGTCAGCAGGATGGATTGCCAGCCGGGGCTGGCGGCTTTCACCGCAGTCAGTGCGGCGTCGATTCCGGTTAGATTGCGCGGATCATCCGGCTTTTTGGGTTTGCCGCCTCCGGGTGGTGGCGGGGTTTCGCCGGCGAGGCGGAAGACCTCGGCCGCGCCCTCCTCGCGGACCACGCCGCCGCCGTCGGTGGCGAAGGGCTCGATGGCCACCACCGCGTGAGCGGCCAGGCGCGCGGGCGCGTTGTCCGGCGTGTTGGGTATGGGCGGGGGGCAGTGCACCGTCCAGCGCCCCACGCCGTGCCCGCAGAGGTTGCGCACGGGGCGGAGCCCGAAGGACGCGATCGAGCGCTCGATGGCCGAGGACACGGCGCGCACCTCCACGCCGGGGGCGAGCGCCGCGATCGCGGCGCGCAGCGCCTCCTCGGCCGCGCGCACGAGCGGCAGGTTGGAGGCGCTGTCTCCCACATTCACGGTCAGGGCGGTGTCCACCACCCAGCCGTCCACGTGGACCCCCACGTCCAGCTTGGCCAGGTCCCCGTCCGCGTACGCGCTCTCGTCCTCCGGCGACGGGCAGTAGTGCGCGGCCACGTCGTTGCGCGACGACTGCACCGGAAACGCCAGCGACCCGCCCCGGCGGTGGATCTCCTCCTCCACCGCCACGCAGACGTCGCGGACCTTCGCTCCGGGCGTGATGAGCCGGGCCCCCGCATCGCGGGCCGCGGCGGCGATGCGGCCGGCCTGCTTCAGCTTCTCGAGGACGCCTTTGGCGATGGCGCCGGTCACGCGGCGGTCACTCGACCACCACCCGGTCGGTCGCGCCCCGGCCGAAGGTCTCGGGGTAATACATCTCCTCCGCGCGGGGAGGCGGCACCACGAAGTGGCCCGGCGTGGTGGCGCGCGCCACGTAACGGTACGTATAGACCCCTTCCCACAGCAGCGACGAGAAGGCCTCGACGCGGTCGTCCCGCATGTTCTGGTGGTCGAACCAGACCCGCCGCCACCACCACCACGCTCCGGGACGGCGGGGGCCGCCCAGGCCGGGGGCTCCGACCACGTCCACCGTGTCCGGCGGCGCGTCGGGGATGGTGCCGGTCGTGGCCAGCTCGGGGTTCATCGGCTCCAGTCCCGCGGGCAGCGGGTCCACGAGCGCCACGTGATAGCGACGGGCCTCGGCCGCCATCGTGATCCGCACGCGGACGCGGGCGCCGGCGCGTATCCTCCAGGACCCGTCGGCCTCGCGGCGCACGTCGTTCGGATCGTCCACCCCCTCGTAGGCCCGCTCCACCGCGAACCCGTGGTCGGCCGCCGCCAGGTCGAGGCTCGCGGGAGCGTAGCGCAGGCCCAGGCGATAGTAGAGGCGGCCGGCACCCTCCTTGTCCAGCGTCAGGTCCGCCCGCCCCGGGACCTCCGCGAGGGCACGCATGGGAATGTCGATGTGGTGCCGCTCCGTGGTGCGTCCCTTGAACGCGTGCTCGCCGGCGTACCGGTCGCCCAGCCATACGCGGGCCACGAAGTCGGGTGTCGTCTTCTCGTAGGTGTTGAAGTAGCGGTCGAGGGCGAGGAGGACGAACGCGTTCTCCTGCGTGTTGCCCCAGCGTCCCGCCTTCCGGTGCGCCAGCAGCCCAAGGACGATCTTCGGGATCAGGTCGCTCTGCGGCCGGTCCGCGATCAGGGCCTCGAGGACGACGGCGTCCGCGCGCCGGTCCGAGTACAGCAGCACGTGCGGCCCCTGCTCCCCGTAGTCGACCGCGAAGTGCGCGGCGGCGGCGGTCTCGGTGACGCGGTTGGCCAGATGACGGCGCAGGAGGTCGGCCTCGGCCTGCGAGGCCGCGTCGCGGGACAGGACCGGGAGCAGCCAGCCGATGGCCTCGAAGGAGAGATGCTCCACCCCCGCCTCGCGCACGAGGGCGCGCGCCCGCGCGGGATCGGAGTCGCCCATGCGGTGGCGCACGTAGAGGGCGTACGCCACGAGGGCGCGCCGGACGTCCGGGTGGTAGTCCGCGGGAATGTGGCCGTCGATGCCCTTGAGGTACGCGCGCGACCGCTCGAGCATGGGGGTGGGGACGGCGAAGCCCTTTTCCTTCGCGCGTTGGAGGGCGTGGGCCACGTGGATGCTGATGTACGGCCACGACTCGTCGCCGCGGCGCCAGAACGGGAACCCGCCGTCGTCGGCCTGCAGCGCGCGCAGCCGCTCCACGTCGCGCGTCACCGCGGCGATCATCTCCTCGGGCCGGGGGAGGCCCTCCGCGCGGAAGGCGGTCAGGACGTCGCGCAGCGCGGCCACCGCCATCACGCGCGACGAGAGCTGCTCCGCGCACTCGAAGGGGTAGGCGGCGAGGTAGAGGACGGCGTCGGTCAGGGCCTGCAGCGCGGTGGAGGAGGTCGTGACCTCCAGGCCGCCGAACTGCGGCATCGCGTCGGGCGGGGCCTTCACGGGCTGGACGAGGGCGCCGCGGTCGATCTGCCCGTAGGTGGCGAAGGCCTCCGTGGTGGCGGGAGTCCACACCGGCAGCCGCACCTCGCTGGCGTCGGCCCAGGCGCCGGAGACGGCGCCGACCTGGAAGCGCGCGGTGCCGGCGCTGCTGGCCGCGGCGGGGAAGCGCACCTCCACGCGGTCGTTCGCGGGCACGGTCACGCGGCGGCCCTGGCCGGCGACGAGCTCCGCGTTGCGCGCGCGGACGGCCACCGCCACCCGCAGCGGCGCGTCGGTCTGGTTCTGCACGACCACCGGCAGCTCGAACCGGTCGCCGAAGTTCAGGAAGCGCGGCGGCGACGGGCGCACCATGAGCGGCAGGCGGGCGGTGAGGGTGGACTCGCCGGATCCGAAGGCGTTCCCCTTCGTGGCCGCCACGGCCATGACGCGGTAGCGGGTCAGGTTGTCGGGCAGCTTCACCGCGACCTGCGCCCTGCCGAGGGCGTCGGTGGGCAGGCTGGCCTCGAAGAGGGCGAGGGCGTTGAAGTCGATGCGCGTCCGGATCGGCTGCGGCGCCTCGTCCGATCGGCCGCGCATCATCTTGGCTGCAGGCGGGGCCGCCGGCGACGCCTGCATGGCCAGTGTCTCCATGGCGGCGCCCGGCACGCCGCCCACGACCCCGCCCGCGTAGCCCAGGGCGTCCAGCTTGTTTTCCGCCTCCGGCGTTACGTCCTGCGGCCGGCCCAGGATGACCGCGGCCCGGCTGTGGGCGTCGGCGTGGACCGTGGGCGGACGCTCGGCGTAGAGGACCGCGAGCGGATCCGGCAGGCGGTACCCGGTCAACGAGAGGACAGCCTCGTCCACCACCACGACCGCGACCTCGCCGCCGGCCACCGGCCTGCCCGCGGCGTCGCGCAGGGCCACGTCGAGGACGGTCGAGCCGCCCGGCTCCAGGGCCTTGTCCCGCGCCGTCACGCTCAGGGCCAGCGTCCGCTGCTTCGGCGGGATCTTCAGGTTCACGGTCCCCATCGCGTAGGCGGGACGCGCGGGCAGCGCCGGGTCGGGCAGGCCCGCGTCCGTGGTCCGCGGCGCGGCGCCCACCAGGTCGACCTGGACGTGCAGGTTCGGGATCCATCCCTCTTCGATCCTGACTCTCACGGTGTGTGAGGAGCCGGACACGCGGAACCGCTCCGTCCGCAGGATGCCCGACCGGCGCAGGGACAGCACGCCCTCGGCGGGCGTGAACGGCGCCAGCACCAGTAACTCGGCGGTGTCTCCCGCCGCGTACTCCTTCTTGTCGGGGATGAGCGTGACCTTTTCCTGCTGGACCTCGCGGCTCGGAGGCAGGGTCCCGCCCGCCACCCAGAGCCGCAGCCGGCTCTGGTTGCGCCGGCCCTCGCCGTCGGTCACGGTGGCGGTCACGCGGTAGGCCCCGCCTTCCCTGGTCTGGAACCGGCACTCCCCGGCTTCCGCGGCCGACTGCAGCGCGCAGTCCTGCCCGTCCACCGGCGCTTCCTTCCATTCGCCGTCCTCTCGTGTCCACTCGAGGCGCTCGGCGCGCAGCGCGACGGGGCGTCCGGCCACCGCGCGGCCGTCGAGGTCGGCGACGATGGCCTGCACGCGCAGGGCCTCGCCCCGCTGGACGAACAGCCGGTCGCTCTTCAGGCCGACGTAGACGGCCGCGGGATGGACGAGCAGCGTCGCGGCCGCGGTCCAGGCCTGGCGGTTGACGTCCGTGACCGTGGCCTCCGCCTGGACGGTCGTGGCCCGCGGCGGGTCCACCGAAACGAAATCGATGCGCAGGCGGTGCCGGCCCGCGGCATCCGTCCGGCCCTGGAAGGTCTCCACCCGCGGCTCCTCGCCTTCGAACGGGAGCTCCCACCACGGCGTCCACTCGCCGAAGGTGAAGTCGTCGCGGTTGGGGGGCGTGAAGGATCCCGGCGTCGCGGCCACGCGCCAGGCGACGTCGGCGCCCGCCAGGCTGCCGCCGGCGTAGTACGCCGCGGTCACGGTGGCGTCGGCGGATCCGCCCACGAAGTTCGGGCCCGCTCCCGCCTCGGCCGTCACCTCGTACTCCGGCCGCCGGAACTCCTGAACCTCGAAGCCGTGCGCGTGCTCGCGGCCGGCGTCCCGAGCCGGTCCGGGCGGTGGGTCCGCCACGAGCTGGACGTTTGCGTGGCCGAGGTTCATCGTGGGCGGCAGCTTCACGCCCAGGTGGAACGCGCCCCAGGCGTTGAGCTGCGCGTTTCCCCTGGCGATCTCGTTGCCCTGCGAGTCGCGCAGCGTGTAGCTGACGGAGCGGGCGGCGCCCTCCAGGGCCGTCACGTCGCCCTCCTCGCCGGAGCCGACCCGGCGGATCCACCCCTTGATGGGGACCTCCTCGCCGGGCCGGTACATCTTGCGGTCGTCGAAGACGTACCAGCGCAGGTCGTCGCGGGGCTCCTGGCGCTGCCATGCCGATCCGCTGGACCACCAGTACACGCTCTCGGGAAGGATCGCGAGGTCGTCACCCTGCCGCGCGACGAGGACGCTGGCCCCGCGCGCTCCAAGGGGCAGCGCGGCCAGGCCGTCGGCACCGGTCACGCCCTTGCCTCCGGCCGGCCACAGCTCGAGGGCCACGCCCGCCAGCGGCCGCCCGTCGGCGAGGGAGGAGGCCCACGCCGTGAGCGCGCGCGTCCCCGCGAAGGCGTCGAGGCCGATGCGCGTGGCCTGGATCCAGGTCAGGACCCTCTGCCGGGGGCCCGGCTCCTTCGGCGGCGTGGCGGGATCCACGACGAGCACGAGCTGGCCCAGACCATCGTCCAAGGCGGAAGAAAGGTTCAGGGATGTCTCCGTCAGCTCGTCCGGCCTCGCCTCCACCGGGACCGTTTTCGAGAGGACCAGGCGACCCGGCGGTTGCGACGCGGCCGTGTTGCTCCACGACGCCTGCATGTACTTCTGGAACGCCGGCCAGTCCGGGGGCTCCACCGCCCAGGCGCGGACCTTGAGCGCGTCGTGGTTCACGCTGTAGACGGAGACGCGCGGGCCCGCCGCCGGGTCCAGGACCACGAAGCCGTTGCCGGCGGCGCTGAGGGATGGCGGCGCGGCCGTGACCTGGAAGGCCACGGTCTCGTCCCGCCCCAGCGTCTGTCCGAAGGTGTCCGATATCGCCGCCGCGAGCGTGACGCGGTACGCGGTGCGCCCGGTGGCCCGACCCGTCACCACCAGGCGCTCGCCGTACACGTCCACCTTGAGGGCGGGCAGCTCCGGATCCACGCGCACCATCTCCTTGCGGAACGCCTTGGCGTCGATCGGGTTGGAGAAGACGATCTGCCACGGCGTGAAGGGCGGGCATTCGCCCTTGCGCCACCCGCACTGGTGGTCGGTGACGCGCAAGGGGCCGTACGTGCGGAAGGCCCACGTCGCCGGCTTCCCGGTGCGCCGCGGCCCTTCGGCCGAGGGGGTACCGGGCCCGACCGTCACCGTGACGGGGGAGTCCGCCGGGAGCGGCTCGACGGAGCGGAAGGCGATCCATCGGCTCTCGCCCGCGTCCTTCGCCGCGCGGCGGATCGTCTCGTCGGCCTCCGCTTCATCGGGGGTCGCGAGGCGCACGCGGGCCGGCGCGGCCCCCGCGCGCACCGCGATCGTCTCCAGGACCGCCTGGGGATCCACCTTCTGATCGAAGGCCGCCCACATCAGGGTGTCGCGGCGGGCCGGCGCGTCCTTCGGGTACGAGGAGACGACGCGGGGCGGAGGTGTGGTGAATGTCCAGCGCACCGCGGCGCCCAGCACGCCGCCGGTCGCCGAGGGCAGCCCCGCGGGCACCTCGGCGGCATAGGTCGTGGCCATCGGGAACCGCACCTCGGGCTCGAAGACGATCGTCCTCGTCCCCACCCACCGCCAGCGGCCGGGCGGCTCGGGCGTCAGCGAAACGGGGACGGCGGAGCGCTGGAGCTCCGCGTGGGACGTGAGGGCGACCATGGGCTGCGAGAAGGTCACGCTCAGGTTCGGGGCCAGGGCCACGTCGCCTTCGGGAGCGCGGCGCACGACGCGGAGCGGTCCGGCGGCTTCGGCATCGGGGGCCGGCGGGCCCGGCGGGGGAGGGAACGCGTCCTTCACCGTGCGGCCGGTGCGCGGCGGGGGCAGCGAAGCCTCCCGCAGCGCGAAGTCCTTCTCGTCCGCGGGATCGGCCGTGAGCGGCGGCAGCCGCTCCAGCACCGCTCGCGTCTCGTCGTCTCCGAGGGGCTCGGAGGCGGCCGGGGGCCGGGCCGTGGGCGGAGGGCTCTCGGACCCCTCGCTGAGGCGGAAGGTCAGGCCGGTCTCCGCGCGATCGATCTTCGGCGGGCCGGCGGAAGCCGAGCGGGCCCGGGCCGGGGGACGGGCGGCCAGGACGAGCAGGATGCCGGTTGCGCCGAAGACGATCAGACGATCGCGGCTCACGCGCTCCTCAGGGTCCGCCTATTAGACACCGGGCGGGACGGTGTCGCCTGCTCGCGATACGGGACGAAGGGAGCGCCTATTCCATCAATGACCCCCCACCCTACCCCTCCCCACGTAGGGGGAGGGAACTGCCGTAGTGAGATCGGCTCCGCACTTCTGCCCCCCAAAAAACAAAAACGCCCGAGGCCTTGCGGCCTCGGGCGCGATGCGTGGGTCAGAGTCGTTAGATCTTGGTGACGTTCGCGGCGCGGGGCCCCTTCGGGCTGTCCACCACCTCGAACCGAACGCGATCACCCTCGTTCAAGGTACGGAATCCCTCCGCCCGGATCTCCGAATGGTGGACGAACACATCGGGACCGCCCTCGCGGGACAGGAAACCGAAGCCCTTGGACTCGTTGAACCACTTCACCGTGCCTTCGATCATGAACGTGCAGGCCTCCTTAGCCTTTGCCTAGCGCCACGTCACCTGCCCGCCCACGACCAGAGGCCGGCCACCGCGGCGGAGCCTCCTTCAGAACGGCAGAGCAACGGCAACTAGTGCAATGAAAAGCCTAGCAAAGCGGGGGGCAAAGTCAAGGGTTTCGCAGGCACTACGCGACGCCCCCCTGCTCAATCTCCTTTGATGGAGGCGATCGGCGCCAGGCGGACCGTGACCTCGGCCAGGCCGGCCTCGGTCACCGCGCGCAGGACCTCCTCCGCGGGTTTGTAGCAGGCGGGGGACTCGTCGATGGGGACCCGGCCCCCGGCGTTCACCATGACGCCCCGGTCGCGGAGGACGCGGTCGGCCTCGGACTGCGTGATCTCGCGGCGGGCGGAGCTGCGCGACTTGCGCCGGCCGGCCCCGTGGTTGACGGAGAAGAGCGAGCGCGCGGCGCCCGGCAGCGGACGCAGGACGTAGGACCAGTCGCCCATCGAGCCGGGGATGAGCACGGGGTGGCCGGTCTCCGCCCAGGGCGTCCCCGTCAACAGCGGGTGCCCGGCCGGGAGGGCGCGCGTCGCGCCCTTGCGGTGGATCCACACCGGGCGGTCGAAGAGGGCGGGGTGGGTCTCTTCCTGGACGAGGTTGTGGCTGATCTCGTAGACCATCTCCGCCCCGCCGCCGAAGGTCTCCGCGAAGGCGCCGGCCACGACGCGGCCGATGAGCAGCCGGTTGGCGATCGCGTAGTTCCCGCCGGCGGCCACCGCGTTCTTGTACGCGCGCCAGTGGGGCGAGCGGGGCGTGAAGTAGCCCAGGTCCATCTGCCCGCGCTTCAGGCCCAGCTCCTCGCGCGCCTGCTCGAAGTAGTACGACGCCAGGCCGTGGCCGAAGCCGCGCGAGCCCGTGTGGTACATGACCCAGAGCCGCTCGCCGTCGTGCTGCAGCTCGATGAAGTGGTTCCCGCCGCCCAGGCTGCCGAGTTGGGCCTGGCCGCGCCAGGCCCGCGAGTCCTTCGGTATGTCCCAACCGTCCTCGACCGGGATGCGGTCGCGCTCGGCGCCGCCGCGCGCGGCCCCCAGGGCCTCCGCCCCGCCGCGCACGATCTCCTGGAACCGCTCCTTGGAGACCGGCTCTCCCTTCGCTCCCGTGCCCAGGCCCACGCGCGACATCACGCGCCGCGAGAACTCCTTGACGCGGTCGGGCGTGGCCCGCTCGCGCGGGACGTCGCTTTTCAGGGCGGCCATCCCGCAGCCGATGTCGTAGCCCACCGGCCCCATGGCCAGGGTGCCGGTGGTGGCGATGACGCAGCCCACGGGCACGCCGTAGCCGTGGTGGGCGTCGGGGGTGATGGCCACGTCCACCACGCCCGGGAAGCGGCGCGCGTTCTTGATCTGGTCGCCGAGCGACTCCTCGGCCTCCGCGAAGA
>DAINRN010000018.1:0-7330 GCA_036741815.1 Acidobacteriota bacterium | reverse complement strand
GGAGCCGGTAGAAGCCCCCGGGGTCGCGGCGGGCCGCGCTCTTCCAGGACATTCAACTGAAGATTATGCCAGCGGTGCTACGCTCCCCGCGGAGGTGGAGCATGCGCCACGCCGCGCTGGCCGTACTGGCCTCTTCCCTGGCGATCCCGGTCTCCGCGCCGGCGGCCGAGCCGCGCGCCCGCGACCTGGGCATCCCGTTCGACTTCGGGACGCCCGGCCGGTGGAACGCGATCACCGACGTGCCCGGCGTCGAGGTCGGCCACGTGACGCTCATCGAGGGCGACGCGGTCCGCACCGGGGTGACCGCGGTCCTGCCCCGCGGCAAGGGAGAGGCCTCACGAGACCAGTGCTTCGGCGGCTTCTTCTCGCTGAACGGCAACGGCGAGATGACGGGCACCGCGTGGCTGGAGGAGTCGGGCCTGCTCGAGGGCCCGGTGATGATCACCAACACCAACAGCGTGGGCGTGGTGCGCGACGCGGTCATCTCCTACGCGGCGCGCCGCTGGGGCCCCAAGGGATACCAGGAGCTGTGGTCGCTGCCCGTGGTGGCGGAGACGTGGGACGGACAGCTGAACGACATCTACGGAATGCACGTCAAGGCCGAGCACGCATTCCGCGCCCTCGACGGCGCCACGTCCGGCGCCGTGGCCGAGGGCAACGTGGGCGGCGGCACGGGGATGGTCTGCTACGAGTTCAAGGGCGGGATCGGGACCGCCTCGCGGGTGCTGGCGGTGCCCGCGGGCGGCTACGCGGTGGGCGTCCTCGTCCAGGCCAACTTCGGCCTCCGCCATCAGCTCCGCATCGCCGGCCTGCCCATGGGGCGCGAGCTGCGCGAGGGCCTCGTGTACTCGAAGGACACGGGCTCCATCATCATCGTGGTGGCGACCGACGCGCCGCTGCTGCCCCACCAGCTCAAGCGGCTGGCGCGCCGCGCCGCGCTCGGTCTGGCCCGCACGGGCAGCGTCGCGGGCAACGGCTCGGGGGACCTCTTCGTGGCGTTCTCCACCGCCAATGCCAGGGTCGCGGACAAGGAGGGCACCACGGGCGTGCAGATGCTGCCCAACGACCGCATGGGTCCGCTCTTCGAGGCCACCGTGGGCGCCACGGAGGAGGCGATCGTGAACGCGCTGGTGGCGGGCCGCACGATGCGCGGCCACGAGGGGCACGAGGTCCTGGGCCTGCCCCACGAGAAGGTGCGGGACATCCTGCGGCGGCACGGGCTGCTCGTCCGCTAGGCCGTCACGACCAGCCGAGGCCGCCCGCTCCGCCCGCGGCCAGCGCGCGCGCGAACCCCTCGATGTCGGCGAGGGCGGCCTCGGTGAGCGGCGCCCGTACCGCGCAGAGGTGCACGCCCGTCACGCTCGATCGCTCGGCCGCCGTCTTGATCAACTCGGCGGCGCCGGCCCCGCCCACCTCCCGCGCGTAGTCCTCGAGGGCGAGCTCGCCCGCCTCGTCCACGGCGTATCCGCCCTGGAACGCGAGGTCGCGGCAGCCCGCCTCGGGTCGCGTGCGTGTCACGGGCGTGGCCGGTCCTAGCCCCCGGCGATCAGCCGGTCGGGGGCCTCGCCGTCGCATCGTCCGCGACACCCACGCCGATCCCGTTGTCGTTGCCGATGTAGATGTTCCGGATCTCGGCGCGCGTGCGGAAGGGGCCGCCCACCTCCTCCACCAGGATGATCTCGCCCTTGACCACGGGCATCGAGGTGAGGACGCGGGCCCCTCCCTTGCCGAGGTTCTCGGCCACGGTCTGCTCCTGCTGCCTGTCCGTGCCCGGCCCCTGGCGCGAGAGCTTCAGGTTGTAGGGGAACTCGTGGCGCGGGTGGGCGCGGCGCTCGGTGCGCGTCCCCGGTGCCGGGTCGTGGGCGAGCAGGTAGCGGCCGGCCGGGTTCTTCTCGTAGCCGCGGGGAGGGTGCTTGCCCAGGAACAGCACACCCAGGCCGACGTGGTCCCGCCCGGGGTCCACCCGCCGCACCACCGCGTAGACGCGGTACGACGGGTCGGTGAGGTCGTATTGCCGGAAGCGCTTGGGAAGGGGGAGGGCGAGCAGCAGGACCTGGCCGAAATGTACCGGGTGAACGAGCGTGAGCCCCGCCCCGCTGGCCGAGGTGTCCACGCTCACCGTCATCTCCTGCCAGGGACCGTCGACGTCGAAGGCGTCCACCTTGACGGGGATCCGCAGTGCCATCCTCGGTTCCTTGCGGTCGGCACGGGATCCCATGGGTTCGGCCTCCCTCACCCCGGGAGGCAGCGGTCGAGGACCGCCGGGGGTGCTAGCGCGCTACTTTCGCTTCGCGTACCAGTCGGCGTCGATCTGGGTGTACTGCGCCCACTTCTCGGGCAGCTCTTCCTGCGGGAAGATCGCCTGGACAGGGCAAACGGGGACGCAGGCGCCGCAATCGATACAGGTCTCGGGGTCGATGTAGAGCTTGTTCTCGCCCTCGAACTCCGCCTCGTCCTTCTTGGGGTGGATGCAGTCCACCGGGCACACCTCGACACACGCGGTGTCCTTGGTGTTCACGCACGGTTCTGCGATGACGTAGGTCATGAGGGCTCCTCCTTGGCCAACATCCCGGTGGCCATCCTAACCCAAAACGGTCAGCGCGTGGCCTCCTTGAAAAGGGCCAGCAGGCGGTCGTCGCTCGGCGCCACGGCCAGCCCGGCCCGGACCTCCCGCAACGCGGCCTCGCGGTCGCCCTTGCGCAGGGCCTCGCGCGCCTTCTTGATCCTCTCCTCCACCACCACGGCGGCCTCGGCGTCCTCGACGAGCGCGCGGGCCTCGGCGTTGCCGGGGTTGCGCCGCAGCACGGCCCTCGCCTCCGCCAGGGCGGCCGCGTATCGGCCGCGTTCGAAGAAGTCGTTGGCCTTTTCCAGCCGGGCGGCATCCGCTCCCGCCCGCGGCTCCGCCTCGGCGGTGGCGGCCACGGCGGGAAGCGAACGCTCGGAGGCGGCACGCGGCGACGGCGAAGCGGATCGCGCTGCCGCGACGGGCGCGGGCTCGGTCGCGGGCGTCGCCCTCAGCGTCGGAGACGGCGCGACCGGCTCGGCCTCGGCGGTCGCGGTGGGCACGGGCGTGGCGCTCCCGGCCGGCGGCCGCTCTCCGGCTGCGTGCGGGCGCGTCGAGATGAAGAAGCCCGCCCCCGCGATCAGCGCCGCGACCGCGACGGCCAGCGCGACGAGGGCGGGCCGGCGCGACGCCTCCACGGGGGACGGCGCGGGCGGCGAGGCCGGCGCGGGCACCGCCGCGGCGGGGGCGGGCGGCACGAGCAGGCTGTCCCACGCCGGCGCGCCCGGCGCCGGGCCGCCGAGGTCCTCGAGCGCCCGGGCGAGATCGACGGACATGGCATGCGCGTCCGGATAGCGCTCGTCCGGCTGCCGCGCCAGGGCGCGGGCCACCAGCTTCCGCAGCCCCTGCCACTGCGGACCGGTGGGAAGCCGCTCCAGGGCCGGCTCTTCGTGCGCGATCTTGTAGAGCAGCGAGGCGACGTTGTCCGCCTGGTACGCCTTCTCGCCCGTGACCAGCTCGTAGAGGATCAGCCCGACGGAGAAGAGGTCGCTGCGCCCGTCGACCAGGCCCGTGCGCACCTGCTCGGGCGACATGTAGCTCGGCGTCCCCACCACGGTCCCCACCGCGGTGGTGCCCGCGGCCAGGCGGGCCACGCCGAAGTCCATGACCTTCGCCGGATGGCCCCGCGACAGGAAGACGTTCGAGGGCTTGACGTCGCGGTGGACGATGCCGTGGTCGTGGGCGTGGCCGAGCCCGGCCAGGACCTGGAGCACGACGGGCAGCGTCGCCCGCGGGTCCGGACGCAGCCCGGCGGCGATGGCGCGCTGGAGGTCCAGGCCCTGCAGGAGCTCCATGGCCATGAAGGGCGCCCCGTCGTGCTCCCCGAGCTCATAGATGATCACGATGTTGGGGTGTTGGAGGCGCGCCACCGACCGCGCCTCGCGCAGGAAGCGCTCGCGGCCCTCAGCGTTGGCGGTCCCCAGGGCCATGACCTTGAGCGCCACGTCCCGGTCCAGGCCCTCGTCGCGAGCCCGATAGACCACGCCCATCGCCCCGCGGCCCAGCACGCGCAGGACCCGGTAGCGGCCGATCTGCGCGGGTAGCGCCACGGGCGAGATGATAGCCTCGGACGATGGGGGCGCAGGACGACGGCCCGGCCGCGGAGCCGGCCGCTTCGGAGTGGCGGTGCCGGTTCTGCGGCACGCGCAACCCCGCCGGCGCCGGCCGCTGCCGCAGCTGCCGGGCGTCCAGCGGCGCGGCTCCCTCGGCCGCCGAGGGCCATGCGCGCACGCCTCCGGGATCCCCGGCGGCCGCGCCCTCCCGCTCCGGACGCAAATGGGTGCTGGCCGCGCTCGCGCTCGTCGCCGCTCTCCTGGGCGCCGCCACCGTCTCTCTCTCCCGCCGACCCGGCACGGAGGCCGTCACCGTGGCGGGCTTCGAATGGGAGCGCGCGGTCGAGATCCAGGACCGTGAGACCGTCCGCGAGGAGGCCTGGGAGGACGAGGTCCCCGAGGGCGCGCGCATCCTGGCGCGCCGCCGCGCGGTCCGCCGCGTCGAGCAGGCGCGGCCCGTCTACGGCCGGCGCGTCGCCTACGAGGTCGACCGCTGGCCGGTGACGCGGACGCTCCGGGCCGCGGGCAAGGACAAGTCGCCGCGCTGGCCCGACATACGCTTGAACCTGGGCGAGCGCGAAGGCAAGCGCAGCGAGCGCTACGTCGTCGTGCTGCAGGGCCGGGAGGCGTACCGGATGGAGGTCCCCCGCGAGCGGTGGCTCGAGATGCGGGAGGGTCAGATCGGCAGCGTGGTGCCGGGCAAGGACGGGGCCCTGCTGGATCTACGCTGATGCGAGCCGTCGTCCAGCGCGTGTCCGAGGCCGCGGTCCGCGTGGACGGCAGCGTGGTGGGCTCGATCGGTCCCGGTCTCCTGGTCCTGCTGGGCGTGGGCCGGGGCGACGCCGCGACGGACGCGGACGAGCTGGCGGAGAAGATCGCGCACCTGCGCGTCTTCCCGGACGAGGAGGGCCGCATGAACCGCTCCGTCGGCGAGGCGGGCGGGGCCGTGCTGGTGGTGCCGCAGTTCACCCTCTACGGCGACTGCCGCAAGGGCCGCCGGCCGAGCTACGTCGAGGCGGCGCCGCCGGAAGAGGCCGACCCTCTCTTCAGGCGGTTCGTGGAGGCCGTCGGGCGATCCGGCCTGACCGTCGCGCAAGGAGTGTTCCGGGCGGCGATGGACGTATCGCTCGTGAACCGGGGCCCGGTCACCCTGCTCCTGGACAGCCGGCGGTCGTTCTAGGCGTTCGTCTGGCACGCGAGCCAGGGAGGTGGATTCCATGAGGCAGAACATCGCCAGCGGGACACGCTGGGAGCCGATCGTCGGGTACTCCCGCGCCGTGCGCGTGGGGGACGTGGTGCACGTCTCCGGCACCACCGCCACCGACGAGTCCGGTCAGGTGGTGGGCCACGGCGACGCGTACGCGCAAACGGTGCAGACCCTCCGGAACATCGAGCGGGCGCTGGGCCGGGCGGGCGCGCGGCTGGAGCACGTGGTGCGGACCCGCATGTACGTGACGCGCATCGACGAGTGGGAGAAGGTGGGCCGCGCCCACGGCGAGGTGTTCGGCACCATCCGCCCCGCCACGACCATGGTGGAGGTCAGCCGCCTCATCGACCCCGCCATGCTCGTGGAGATCGAGGCGGAGGCCCTCGTCACCGCCGGTACCTCCTAGCCGAAAGGCGTATCCTGGAGTCGCGATGAGTCTGAAGATCCTTTGCGCCGGCTGCTCCCAGGACGAGCGGGCGGCCATGGAGGCCGAGGTGGCGGCGGGGCTCGGGCCACGCGTCCACAACGAGCCGTGGACGGTGTCGCTGGTCAAGATCGGGGACCGCTGGTCCGTCACGCTGGAAGGTCCCGACCGCGCCACCCGGGGCTCGAACTTCATGGCCGCCGAGGGGAGGGTGCGCCAGGCAATCGCAGAGGCCCTGAGCGGGGGCGTCCCCGCGGCTCCGGCGCCGGCCGCCGCCCGGCGGCCCGCTCGTTCCGCGGCGCCGGCCGTGTTCGGACCGGGCGGGGAGCGGCGCGACCGCCACGAGTGCAGCAAGTGCCGCAAGGCGTACGTGATCGTCTACGAGACCGAGGCGGGCGAGCCGACGGAGACCGTCCCCGTGGCCTGTCCGCGCTGCTGGCAGATCGACCACGTGGCGGTGGCGCAGTCGGCGGGCATCAACAGCGACTACCGCGTGGAGACGGTCGACTAGTTCCCGACCATTTTCTCGGGCTTTACCCACTCGTCAAACTGTTCGGCTGTGACCAGCCCCAGCTCCACCGCGGTCTCCTTCAGGGTCTTGCCCGTCTCGTGCGCCGTCTTGGCGATCTTGGCGGCGTTGTCGTAGCCGATGTGCGGGTTCAGCGCGGTCACCAGCATCAGCGAGTTCTCGAGGTTCTCGCGGATGCGCAACAGGTTGGGGGTGATGCCCACCACGCAGTGCTCGCGGAAGCTGTTGGACCCGTCGGCCAGCAGCCGACAGCTCATCAGGAAGTTGTAGATGATGACCGTCTTGAAGACGTTGAGCTCGAAGTTGCCCGACATTCCCCCGATGTTCACGGCCACGTCGTTGCCCATGACCTGGGCCGCCAGCATGGTGACGGCCTCGGCCTGCGTGGGGTTCACCTTCCCCGGCATGATCGAGCTGCCGGGCTCGTTCTCCGGGATGGTGATCTCGCCGATCCCGCAGCGCGGGCCCGAGGCCAGCCAGCGCACGTCGTTGGCGATCTTGTTGAGGGAGCCGGCCACGGTCTTCAGGGCCCCGTGCGCGTGCACGAGGGCGTCGTTGGCGGCCAGGGCCTCGAACTTGTTGGGCGCGGTCACGAGGGGGTAGCCGGTGAGCGCGGCCAGACGTGCGGCCACCCGCGTCGCGTACTCGGGGTGCGCGTTCAGGCCCGTGCCCACCGCCGTCCCCCCCAACGCCAGCTCCTGGAGGTGCGGCAGCGCGTCCTCGACATGGGCGATGCCGTGCTCGAGCTGCGACACGTAGCCGGAGAACTCCTGGCCCAGGGTCAGGGGCGTGGCGTCCTGCAGGTGCGTGCGCCCGATCTTGGGGATGTCGCGGAAGGCCTCGGCCTTCTCTCGGAGAGCGTCGCGCAGCGCGGTCAAGGCCGGGATCACCTGGGCCCGCAGGGCGTCCACCGCGGCCACGCTCATGGCGGTGGGGAAGACGTCGTTGCTCGACTGCCCCTTGTTGACGTCGTCGTTGGGATGGACGAGCCGCTTCTCGCCACGCTCGCCGCCGAGGATCTCGCTGGCGCGGTTGGCCAGCACCTCGTTCATGT
>DAINRN010000017.1:0-16099 GCA_036741815.1 Acidobacteriota bacterium | reverse complement strand
ACCGCATCGGGCTCGTCAGGATATCCTGCCCCTCGAAGCGCGCCTCCTTGATGAGGGCGACGCCGTCGACGCTGTCGGCGCCCCGCTCGTCGTGGAGATCTCGCAGGCCCCGAAGTTGTTCTTCAGGTCCGCGAACGTCAGCACGGGGTTGGAGCCCGCGCCGATCCCGAAGATGTCGTCGATGGTGCCCGCGGGCAGGCCGGGCAGGCCGATGGGCGGCGAGATACAGGTGGTGGTGCACCCTGCGCTCCACGGCGGGTCCACGTCCATGGAATTGACGCCCGCCGGGTTCGGCGGCCACAGGGCCACGACGTTCGTCCCGCTCGACAGCGCGCTGTCGAAGTTCCCTACGCGTTGGTAGACGGCCTGGTTGATGGATGCGCCGTTCCCGGGCGAGGTGAAGATCCGCCGTCGGATGCGCGTGGCGCCGTTCGTCTCGATGTTGGCCATGCTCGCGCCGTTGTGAAGCTGCGCGAACGTGTACGTTGCCAGCGGCCCCACCATGCCGAGCGTGACAACCTGATGGAACAGGGTCTGTCCGGCCTCCCACGTACCGAGGGCGTTGGTCCCCGGCGGCACTGCCACCGGCGCGAACGTGCCGTCATTCTTGAACGCCTTCAGCTTGCCCTTCCAGCCCTGGACCTCGAAAGTGGACTCGTACAAGGTGTTGATCCGGTCGTTGTATCGGGTCAAGGGATTCAGCGGGTCGGCGACGGCGAGAGGCTGGTCAAGCTCGAAGACGGTGGCGGCTATGGACTGGGTGGCGGAGAACTCGCCCGTCTGCTGGATGACGTCCAGGGCGCGCTTGAGCTGATTCTTCAGGTCCGCCACGTTGTTCGCGCGGAACGCGTCGCGGCACGTGGGGGACCCCACGGGGCACGTGTAGCAGGTGAACGTGCATGCCGAGCAGTTCGCGGGTTGGTAGCCCGCGGGGCAGGTGCTGAGGTTGCCACCCGATCCGGCACGGGCCATGAAGTTGGCCTCGTCGATGCCGGCGTCCGGCGCGTAGGCGATCATCAGCGTTTCCGCCTGCCGCACGCCCGGGGTGTTGCTGAAGAGCAGCTTGGCTTCGGCGGCGGGGTCTGGGTTGTTGTTGTTGCAGTTGTTGTTGCCGTCGGTCAGGACCAACACGAAGTTCTTCTGGGTGACGCCGGGCGGCAGGGGTGGCGACGCCGGGAAATATGGGCCGCCAGGACCGGTCCGGATGGACTTCAGCCCCTGGGCGATGGGCGTGCTCTCCGTGGGTCGCACCCCGGCGAGGGCCGGCACCGGGTTGGTGGTCCCGTTCATGACGTTCGGAGCGGGGTTCTGGTTGGCCGAGGGCAGGCCCATGAGCTTGCTGTCGATGGGGGCGGCCGGGTCGAGGGGCAGCGCCAGCTGCATCGAGTTGACGACCACCGGCACGTTGTTGCCTGTGCAAGCCGAGACGTTGGCGATGTCCAGGGGCGGGGTCGTGCAGCCGGACCCGCCCTGTGTCTGGAAGTGGGCGCTCGAGTAGTAGAAGACCGCGCTGGCCCCGGTCGCGTTGTCCACGAACTCGATGCAGGGCCGGTTGAGGTCCGTCTGGTCCACCAGCTCCTGTCCGGCCGGGGAAGGCGTCACGGGAGGACAGACGAACGGGGTGACGCTCACGAGCCGGTTGGCGGCACCGTTGGGCGCCGCGGCCGCCCTGTTCCAGCGGTAGCTCTTGCTGCTGCGGAACACGCGCGAGTCCAGGTAGTACTTGCATTCCGTCGTCAGGGGATTGCACAGCGGCTTGCGCCACACGTCGAAGCCCGGCGCATTGTTCCCCGAGGGGAACGTCGCGGGGTCGGACTGCGGCCAGGTGTTGATCACGCCCGCCGGCGACATGTCCCACGCCTTGCTCAGGTACGGGTAGGGCACCGCGTAGCCGACGTTCCCGAAGCTGCGAAAGACGTCGACGCGGGTGTTCATGTCGAGGGAAACGGGAGAGTTGTTGTCCCACGTCGTCGGGTCCTGGTGGCGCCCCAGGTTGCCGAAGAAGCCGAGCGTGGCCCGGGTCTTGCTCCAGACGAAAGGATAGGGGCCGGCGGACCAGTTCATGGGTGACGCGATCGTCACGCAGCGGGCGGACGGGAAGCCCCCCGCCCCGAGGACGGTGACCGCGACCGAGTCCACGGCGCCCGCGCCGCGGTCCACCGCGATCACGTCGCCCACCGCGATGGCGCCGAAGTTCGGCGGGTTGGGGGCGGCGTTGTTGAACGGCGTGGCGGTGGTGCCGGTCCCGCGGCAGACGATGTTCGAGTTCGCCGACGGGATGCATGTGCCGGCGGCCAGGTTGATCACGGTCGACGCGGGGGAGCAGGTGCGGATCAGGTCCGTGTTCTCGGCCACCGCGATGGGCGTGGCGAACGGGCTCTCCACGTTGTCCCCGTCGGGGTCCCAGTAGAAGAGCCGGGCGTCCGGGTCGGTGGAGGCGTAGACGAAGGGCCCGTCACCGATACCGCCGCCGACGGTGTTGTCGCCGGTGTCGTTGGCGGTTGAGTTCAGTGGCTTGAGGGCGTTGCTGTTCGGGAAGGTGAGGATGCCGAAATTGATCCGCCCGGTGTAATCCTGGACCACGTCCTTCGTGGCCTGCTTGGCCTGCCACATGCGGCTCTCGGGGTCGTCAGCCGAGACGGAGTGGTTGTCGCGACCGGGGGGGATGGTCGGCGGCCAGTTCATCGATCCCGAGGTGTCAAAGAAGATCAGGACGTTGTGCTTGACCTGGCTCTTCAGGATCTCGAGGGGGTCGATGCCGCAGTTGGTGGCCATCAGCGCCCCGCGATCCCCGGCCACGAGAAGCAGGAGGCCCAGGGTCAGGGCCCGCAGGACGGGCCGCGTCCAGGGGCTCCTCCGGGCCGTCTGCACGCCCGCCAACCACGCCTTCGTCGCCAATATCGTCGCCATATGAAGCTCGCTCTCCTATAAGTCCTGTTCCCGCCCTACTGGCCCTGGTTGATTTCCGCCACGCCGCCCAGGATGCCGGTGGCCTTCACGGTGTCGCAGCGGTCGTAGCCCGAGCCCGCGGGGCCGCCGCCCTGCTGGCCGGTGCGGTTCTCGCAGTCGCCCGGCTCGACTTTCTGCAGGACGACCTCCAGCAACCGCACCGCGCGGTTGGTCCGGCCGAAGTCGCTCAATCCGGAGGTGCCGGTGTAGGGCGCGATCCCCTCGGCGGTGAGCACGAGGACGTTGTTGGCCGTGTCGTCGTTGTATTGGCCGTTGTCGTCGGCGAGGAGGGGCCGCCTCACCCAGACCGTGAACGCGCCGGCCACTCCCATCTGCTGGCCGGTCTGGTCCAGCAGGAAGTTCGTCATGTTCTGGTACGGGAAGGCATACGTGGGATCGTCCAGGACCAGGCCGAAGCCCTGCTGCCCCTGTGCGAGGTCGCAGTCCAGGTTCTCGAAGCTGCGGTTCGCCTCTCCCTGCGGGCCGGTCCGCAGGTTGAAGGGCGGGGTCGGCGCGCCGGCGAGGGGGGCGGGACGCGCGGCGGGCAGGATCGTGGAGACCCAGTCGACCTGCCGCAGGTACCGCTTGGCGATCTCGATGCCTGCCTCGGCGTTGTAGAGCGCCTGCTGGCTCCATCGATAGTTGGTCGAGATCTGCAGCTCGGTGGACGTGGTGAGGGTCATGGTCAGCCCCAGGAAGGTCAGGAGCACCAGGGCCAGGAGCGCCACGATCAGCGCGAACCCGCGTTCGTCTCTCATTCGCTCAGCCATCGACGTCCATTCCTTTCCCGTCCCATTGCGTAGGCACATGGTTTTTTTGCTCGGGTCTAGTTCCAGGGGGTGCCGGCTACCTGGGCGAGCTGGAACAGCGCCGACCGCGGCGACGTGGTGCTCGTGAGCTGGCCGCGCGGGGCCATCGCCGCCCCGGTGGTGGGCTGACTCCCCCCTTGCAGGTTGGGTCCCAGGGCCCGGGCGGTGAGCGTCACCCGCACCTCGCGCACGATGGTGGCGGAGTTCGCCGGCGGGCAGATGGCCGTGGGCGGACAAGTGATGAGCCCTGGGGTATCGGTCCATACCCCAGTCCCGTTCCGATATTGGACCTGGATGTCCTCGATGCCGCGCGCCACGAGCTGGTAGTTGTCCAACCCGTTGAGGTCAAGCCCGCCCGTGGGGCTCCGCCAGAGGTCGGGCACGCCGATGGCGTCCAGACGGAGCTGGTAGTGCGGTGCCTGGGCCGTGGTCAACGTGCCCTCGTCAAAGGCGTTCGCGGCCGGGAGGCCGAACCGCCAGGGCTGAATCCCTACCGTGCCGCCTCCGGGTCCCCCCGTCAGCGGATTGGGCGGGCAGGGAGTGCCCGGAGCGGGGGCAGGATCCTTCCAGACGATCGTCCCCTGGAGCGGCGACGTGGGCTGCCCGGTGCTCAGGAGCATGAGCACGGACCCGGGGGCGTTCGTAAGGCAGCTCGGGTGGGGATGGCGCGTCGTCACGGTGCCCGTCTGGTCGCAGATCCAGAGCGACGCACAGCTCCCATCGCTGCCCAGCATCTCGAGCTCGTCCGGGTTCCCGCCCGTCGGCGTGATCACGCCGCCGGTGGCGCTGTCCAGGGCGTCGGTGAACACCTGGGCCGAGGGAGGAAGACCCATGCCGGCCGTGGTGATGTCGCGCTGGATCAGGTCCATGGCCATACGGATGTTCTGTTGCCGGTCCGTCAGGTTCGGCTCGCGCCGGAACGCCGTCTGGCCCGACGTCATCAGGCCGAACACCGCTCCCGTCACGATCAGCGTGACCACCATCGCGATCAACAGCTCGACGAGGCTGAAGCCCGCCTGGCCGGTGGCGGCGTCGGTACGCCCGTCCTTGTCGTTCCGTAGCATCGAGATCACCTAGAAGGGGCAACCGGCCGCGGTGCAGCTGCGGTAGGTCGTGAACTCGGCGCGCGACCGGACCTCCATGAGCGGCGCCACGCTCTCGGAGCGGACCGTGATCTGGATCATCGTGGCCGCGGTGGACGCCTGCCGCACCAGCCAGCGCGTCCGGATCTGGCCCACTCCGGGGATGTCGCGGAACATGCTGTAGCGGTTGAGCGGCGCGGGGATGCAGTTGGTGGTGTTGCCGTTGCAGGGGGCGGGCACGTCGGCGGTCAGGCTCCCGCCCGGGGTGAGCTGGCCAAAGGGGATCGCCTTCAGGCGCTCGAGCGTCTCCGTGGCCTGGGCCGTCGCCGCCGAGCTGTGGTTGGCCGTGGCGTTCGAGGTGCTGGCGACGACCATCAGGTTCGCCACGGCCTGAATCCCGACGGCCAGGACCAACACCGCGACGAGGGCCTCGACGAGGGTGAAACCGGCATCGGCCGCCGCCGAGGGCCGTGGGCTGTCTGCGGTCATGTCTTGCCTCAGGATCATTGTGCCCACCCTCACTGGGTTGAGACCCGTCCCCCGGGGGCCACGATCACGGTTCGCCTGAGCCCGGTGCTGGGCTGGAGGAGTCGAATGGTGGCTCCCGCCACGGGGTCGATGTCGACGTACGGGGGACCGGACGGAAACCCGGCGGGGAGGTCAGGGCAGTTGATCGCCGTGCCGGGGTCGCACATGGCGCCGAAGCGGTTGAAGCGGAACCCGCGATCGGGACCGGTGGTCGGGGTATCGAAGATGACGTCCGCGGGCAGGTTCCGGAGGGGCCCCGGCCCGCGGCCGGGCAAGGTAATGGCCACGCCCACATCGATCGGGACGCGGTTGAACGCGCATGGGAGCCCGGGACAGTCCGGTCCCGGGGGGATGTCCTCGGAGACGTACTGGAACTGCTGGTTGGACACCGTCACCAAGACCACGCCCCAGTTGACGTTCCTCTTGATCGCCTGCGTGCGGGCGGACTGGATCTCGGACACCACCATGGTGGCCGCGCCGTTGATGCTGTAGGTCCGCAGGTACGCCATGGTGATGGGAATGGCCACCGCGGCCATGATGGCGATGATGCCCACCACCACGAGGAGCTCGACCAGGCTGAACCCGGCCTGGCGACCGGCGTGCCGTTGAGTCGATTGCTGGAACATCGCGCCTCCAGGAAGAGCAATCGGAGTGCCACGAGCGAGGATCGCGCTATCCGATTGAATCTTAATAGTTTATATGTCTAGTGGTCGCCGGGCCACAGCCGCCCTGGCTCGCGGTTGGTTACCGTCAGTAACAGGGCTATTCATGTGGATTCCGGCGGAGTCTCCGGCTTCGCTGCCCGCACGGGCAGGACCACGCGCACCGCGAGCCCCCGCGGATGGTTCTCGCCCAGGATGACTTGTCCGCGGTGCAGGGCGACGACCTTGATGGCTATGGGAATGCCGAGCCCCAACCCACCCGCCTTGGTGGTGAAGAACGGGCGCAGGCGGGCACGCATCTCCGCCGAGAGCCCGGGCCCGTCGTCGGCTATCGTGACGACCACGCTTTCTTCCTCCAGGCGGGCCTCCACCCGCACGTGTCCCTCGGTCCCGGCGGCCTCGCGGGCGTTGCGGATCAGGTTCTCGAAGGCCCGCTCGAGCAGCTCCTCGTCCGCCTCGATCGAGGGAACGCCCGCCGCCTGGAGGACGACCTGGCCTCCCGGCCGCGCACGGGACTCCCGGGCCACCACGCGAGAGAGCGCATGGCCGAGCTCCAGCGGGGCCGGACGCAGGGTCTCCGCTCGCGCGAACTCCAGAAACCGCCGCACGACGGTCTCGAGGGTCTCGCACTCGTCACGGATCCCGTGAGCCGCCTCCGCGACCGCGGGGGATCCCACGACCTTCTCCAGCAGGCGGGCGTAGCCGACGATCGTGCCCAGCCCGTTCCGGACCTCGTGAACGATGCCCGCGGTCAGCTCGCCCGCGCGCGCCATGGCCTCTCGATCCCGGACGATCTCCTCCATCCGCCGACGCTCTGCGTCGTGCCGAGCGGTCTCCACCTCGCCCTTGTCCCGGAGCCGCTCCATGGCCTCCTCGTAGGCGTCGAGCGCTCCCGGGGACGGGGCATGGGCGCCGGAGCGGCCGGGGAACAGCGCCAGACCACCCGCCAGGACGAGCACCACCAGGGCCGCGGCGTGCATGACGAGCAGCTCGCGGTGCTCGCGCAGCTCTTCGACGAGGTCGGGCACGGCCGCGGCGACGCGGAGGATCACGCCCGCCTCACCGGAGACGAAGGAGGCGTAGCTCACCACGCGGGCGGCCTGGCCGGGTACCGGACCCACGGTGACGAGATCGCCCGCCTGGAGCCTGGCCATGTCGGAGGGGCCCGGCCAGTGGGAGACGGGGGCGGCCCCGGGATAAGCGAGGAGCCGTTGGCCCCCGAGGTCGAACAGCTCGGCCTCATCGGCGCGGACCTCGCGGAGGGCTTGGTTCAAGGCGAAGAACCAGGCGGCGTACCCGCCGGGGCGAAGGGCCTGGGCCACGGCGGGGCGCGCCTGGCCCATCGCGCGCTCCACGTTGGCGATCGCGCGGCTCCGGAAGCGCGCCTGGGACCGGATCGCCTGGACCAGGGATTGCGCCTCCAGCAGCCCAAGCACGGCCAGGGCGAGGGCCACGGTGAGGCGCCGCGGGGGACGATGGAGCTCAGACACGGAGGAACCCGCGGTACCAGTCGAGGACGGGCTTCCCGCCGAACACCACCGCGATCCCCGCTATGCCCAGGAAGGTGCCCAGCGGCAACGCATGACGGCTGCTGCGGCCGCGCAGGGCCATGAGGCCGAGCCCCACCACCGTTCCCCCGAGCGTGGCCGCGAAGACCGTGAGCAGCAGCTTCTCCCAGCCGAGGAAGGCCCCCAGCATCGCGGTCATCTTCCAGTCCCCCTGTCCCAGCCCCTCCATGCCGCGGGTCCGCTCGTAGGCCTTGGCCACGGCGAAGAACGCGAGGTACCCGCCCGCGGCCGCCGCCGCCGCGTCCAGGGGAGTCGGCGGACCGGGCAGCAGGCTGGCGGCCAGGCCCACCGCGATCCCGGGAAGCGTGATCGCGTCGGGCAGCAGTTGATGGTCGTAGTCGATGAGGGTCAGCACGAGGAGCGCGGTGACCAGGGCCATGGCGACCGCCGCCTGAGGCGTCGGTCCCATGACGCGGGCCAGCGCGAAGTACATCGCGCCGTTGGCGGCCTCGACCAGCGGATAGCGCGCGGAGATGGGCGCGCGGCAGGCGCGGCACCGGCCCCCGAGCGCGAGGTAGCTCAGGACCGGCACGTTGTCCGCCGCCCGTATCGGCGCGTCGCAGCGCGGACATCGGGAGCGCGGCCTGACCACGGACCGCCGCTCGGGGAGGCGGTGGATGCAGACGTTGGCGAAGCTGCCCACCACGAGACCGCAGAGGAGGGCCACCCACGGCCACTGCGCCGCCAGCGGGTCCAGGACCTCGCTATCGGGCATTCACCGGGGCGAGGAAGCGCGGCATCGCTGGTGGATCTTCCCGCCCGTCCAGCGGCGAGTCAAGGCTGCGCGGAGGCGCGTAGTATGATCGCAGCCGCATGGACGGCCCTCCCGAGCCGGGAGCCTCGCACGGCCCGACCGAGACGGCCCCCCCCGACAGCCGCGCGCGGTCGCTCCTCGCGCTCGGGGCCACAGCCGTCGCCATCGCCTTCATTGGGTCCATGCTGGCGGAGACCAAGGGCCACTTCGTGCCCCAGGTCGTCGACCTCTACGTGGTGTGCCAGTACGCGCGGTCGTTCGCGGAGGGCCATCCCTTCCGTTACAACCCGGGCGAGCCGGCCTCCACCGGGGCCACGAGCCTGCTGCACACCGCGCTGCTGGCGACCGCCCACGTATTGGGCGCACGGGGCGAGGGGCTGGTGGCGTTCGCCATCGCCGCGGGCGGCGGCTTCTACGTCGCCACCGTCCTCCTGGCGCGCCGCGTGGCCGCGCGCCTCGGCGGCGGCGCCTGCGGCCTCCTGGCGGGAGCCCTCGTCGCCCTCGGCGGGCCCATGGTGTGGGGCTTCCTGTATGGATCCGACATAGCGCTGTTCATGCTGCTCTGCCTGTGGCTGTTCGAGCGGCTGCTCGCCACGTGGAGCGGCGGCCCGTTCGGCGGCACCGTGGCCGTGGCCGTGCTCTGCGCGCTGGCGCGGCCGGAGGGTTTGCCGCTGGCGATCCTGCTGGGCGCCGCCTGGAGCCTCGGCCCGCGCCGACGAGCGCGGGGCGCCGCGCGCGCGCTGCCCTGGCTGCCCGCGGCCGCCGCGGGCCTCGTGCTCGTCCTCTACCGCACGGTCACGGGCTTCTGGCTCGGCACCTCGCTGGCCGACAAGTCGCTCTTCGCGAACTACGGGCTGGCGGAAGGCCTCGCCCTCGTGACCGAGTACGGCGTGGACGTCCTGCGGGGCGTGCTCTTCGGGTTCTATCCCTCGCAGACGCCTGTCGGGCTCTCCCGCGGCTGGGCGCCCTACTACTTCCTGCCCATGGCGCTGCCCCTGGCGGTCCTGGCCCTCGCGCGCTGCCGCGAGCCGTACCGCACGCCGGCGCGCCTCTGGGCGGCGGTGATCGCGCTGGTGGTGGCGGCCGCCGCGGCCAACACGTTCATGGGAGTCCATTTCAACCGGTACTTGATGTGGACCTTCCCCACCGTCCACGTCCTGGCGGCGGTCGGCGTGGGGATCCTCGTGCGACTGCTCGCGCGCGAGGACAAAGCGCTCGAGCGCTCGCTGTTCCGCGGCGCCCTCGGCCTGGCCGTCCTGCTGGGGCTGCTGGCCACCACCCGCTTCGCGCTGCTCTACGGCGCCATGGCGGGAGACGTCTATCGGCGCGACGTGGGCGCGGCGGAGTGGATCGTCCGCAACCTCCCGCGCGGGGTGGCCATGGCGAACATGGCCACCAGCGTGGAGTACCTGACCGGGCACCGCAACCTGAACCTGCACGGCGTCACCAGCCCGTATTTCTTCGGTAACCGGACCGCGGAGCGCGAGGCGGGAGTCTGGGAGTCGCTCGGCCGCCTGCCGGTGGCGGAGCGCCCGACGCATCTCATCACCACGGTCGCGACCCAGGACTCCTTCCCCACGCTGCGGGAGATCGCGCTCGCCCCACCGCTTTTCCAGACGAACAGCTTCCTCGACGAGATCCTCATCTACCGGCTGCGGTACGACCTCGTGGGCAAGAACAGCCACATGTTCCTCCCCGAGTCGTTCCGGGCCGTGAGCGGGCTACGGGAAACGGACCGGCTCAACGTCTGCGACGCCGCCGACGAGGCGGCCCACGCGTACCGGTACGAGTCGCGCCTGGGCAACCTCCGCCTCAACGGGACGGCGCGGGTGGACCGGTACGCGGCGGACGCCGGGGAGGGAGAGGTCGTGATCGACGGCGGCCGCGCCATCCTGGGGAGGGAGAGCTTCCGCATCCGGACCCGCAAGGACGCCGACCTCGTGGTCGTCATGCGGACGGCGCCCTCCGTGAACGCCAACGTCATGCGCGCCGGCGGCAGCGGCCAGTTCGGGGTCGAGATCACCGAGGCCGGCATGATCGTGGAGACGAGCGGGCAGCCATCGGCGCGCGTGATCTTCCGGCCGCGCGCCGGGTGGGACGAGCGGTCGTTCCGGATCCCCGGCCGGTTCCTCTCCGAGGGGACCACCTCCGTCACCCTCACCGGCCGCTACGCGTCCTTCTATTACTGGTTCTACCAGTGAGCACGGTCCACGACGAGGTCAAGAGCTTCTACGAGACCCACCACGAGGGCATCGAGAAGGCCCGCGGGGCGCGCCGGTACTTCTACCGCTACCTGACGCGCGTCTTGCGCTCCCGCATCCCTGCCGGCCAGAGGATCCTCGACCTGGGCTGCGGCTCCGGGCACCTCCTGGCCGCGCTCGAGCCGTCGGCGGGCGTCGGGATCGACCTCTCCTCCCCGGCGGTGGCGGCCGCGCGCGAGCGCTACAGCGGCGCCGCCCTCCGCTTCATCGAGGGCGACGTGGCCGACCCCGCGGTGGTGGCCCAGGCCGGGGGGCCGTTCGACGTCATCCTGATGTTGAATGTGGTCACGCACCTGGAGGACGTGCAGGCGGTCTTCGAGAGCCTCGTCCCGCTCTGCCACCGGCGCACGCGCCTCTTCATCTACAGCTACAGCCGGCTTTGGCAGCCGTTACTGCGCCTGGCCGAGATGCTCGGGCTGAAGTACCAGCAGCCCCCGGAAGCCTGGCTCCCTCCGGAAGAGATCCGCACGATGCTTTCGCTGGCCGACCTCGAGGTGGTGCGGAAGGACTCCCTGGTGGTCTTCCCCGCCTACGTCCCGTTGCTGGCGGACCTGCTGAACCGCTACGTCGGCCGCGTCCCCGTCCTGTCCGGCCTGTCGCTGATGTACGGCATCATCGCCCGCCCCGCGCCCGCGCTCTTCCCTCCGCCCGAGCGGGCCCCTTCCACGAGCGTCGTGATCCCCTGCCGGAACGAGGCGGGCCACATCCAAGCCCTGGTGGAGCGCCTGCCGGACCTCGGCGCGGGCAGCGAGTTCCTCTTCGTGGAGGGCAACTCCAAGGACGACACCGAGCAGGCCATCCGCGACGCCATCGCCCGCAACCCCGGGCGGCCGCTGCGCCTGCTGAAGCAGACCGGACACGGAAAGGGGGACGCGGTGCGCCTGGGCTTCGACGAGGCGAAGGGCGACGTCCTCGTCATACTCGACTCGGACATGGGGGTGAGCCCCGAGGACGTGCCCAAGTTCGTGAGCGCGCTGGTCCGCGGCAAGGGCGAGCTGGTCAACGGCTCCCGCATGGTGTACCCGATCGAGGGCCGCGCCATGCGGTTCCTCAACATGGTGGCGAACAAGCTTTTCGCCGCCCTCTTTGCGTGGATCCTCGAGCAGCAGGTGCGGGACACGCTCTGCGGGACCAAGGCCCTGTACCGCGAGGACTACCGGCGCATCGCCGCCAACCGGGCCTACTTCGGCGACTTCGACCCCTTCGGAGACTTCGACCTCCTGTTCGGCGCCGCGCGCCTGAACTTCAAGATCGTCGACGTGGCGGTGCGCTATCACGAGCGCCGTTACGGCGAGACCAACATCTCTCGCTTCCGGCACGGGCTGCTCCTGGCCCGCATGAGCCTCTTCGCGGCGCGCAAGCTGAAGTTCGTGTGAACGAAGGGTCCGCGCGGCTGGCCGAGCATCGCCGCATCTGGGAGGGCAAGCCCGTGCTCTCCCGCATCTATTCCGTCTGGTTCGACGCGCTCCTGGCCAGCCTGCCCCCGCGGGCGCGGGTGGTCGAGGTGGGGGCTGGACCCGGCTTCCTCTCCGGACACGCGCGCCGGCGCCTGCCCGGCCTGCCCTGGGTGGCCACCGACGTCCTGGAGACGCCGTGGAACGACGTCGTGGCCGACGGCCTCCGGCTTCCTTTCCGGGCGCGGGCCTTCGACGCCGTGGTCGGGCTGGACCTCGTCCATCACCTCGCGCGCCCCGCGGCGTTCTTCGCGGAGGCCGCGCGCGTCCTGCGGCCCGGCGGGCGGATCGCGGTGATCGAGCCCTGGGTCTCCGCGCTGTCGTACCCGGTCTATCGATGGCTGCACCACGAAGGCTGCACCCTCGGCGTCGATCCGTGGGACCCGTTCGGCCACGAGCAGACCGGCGGCAAGGACCCTTTCGAGGGCGACGCGGCCGTCCTATGGAGGCTGGTCCGCGGCACCGCCGACGGCCGCTGGCGGGAGCTGGGCTTCGAGCCTCCGGCGGTGACCCGCCTGAACGGATTCGCCTACCTGATGAGCCTCGGCTTCCGCAGGGGATCGCTCCTGCCCGGGCCGCTGGCGGGAGCGCTCATCGGCGCCGACCGGGCCCTGGCGCCGCTGGCGCGGTACGCGGGGATGCGCGCGCTGGCGGTCTGGGAGCGGCGGCTGGCCTAGGGCCGGAAGATCTCGCCCAGGCGGATGGGGTCGATGATGCCGATCTGGGCTTCCTCGACCTTGCCGCCCGGTCCCACGCGGACGGTCATGGGCGCCCGGGCCACCTTCCACGCGATCAGGAAGTCGCGGCCGGGCGACCGCACGACGGGGAACGGCAACTTCGTGGTCTCGAAGAAGCCGGGCGGCTCGCGGTCCATGATCACGCCGATCACGTTCAGCTTCGCGGGCCGGCGCTCGTAGGCCCGGGCCCACTCGGGGATCATCTTGTGACAGGTCGGGCAGCCGCTCAGGAAGAAGAGCAGCACGGTCGAGGACCCCTTGGGGTAGTCGACGTGCTTCATGACCCCGTCCAGACCCTCGGCGTCGAACGGCAGCACCGTGTCGCCGGGGGCGAGGGGCTCATTCACCGCGGTGCCCGCGGGCGCGGCCAGGGCCGCCACCAGGGCGAGCGCGGCCAGCCACCTGACGTCTCTCGCCTTCCTCCATGCCATCACAGGTCGGGCCTCCAGAGCTTCGATCCGGGCGAGACGTGCACCGTCCCGCTCTGACGATCATACAAGAAAGGCGCGCCGCTGCTGTCCACGGGAGGGCGCCGGATGAGGCCGGCGGCCCGCAGCTCCTCGAGATTCTCCGGCCGGCGGCCCGTCCGACGCTCGACCTCCGCCACCAGCCCCTGCAGCGCGTCGGCCACGTCGTAGGCGTCCAGCACCACGACATGCTGGAGCGCGTTGTCCCTCATGGGGCCCTCGGACTGCTCGTAGATCTGCCGCCAGATGGCCCGCGAGCTGTCCCGGTGTCCGCCCTTGGCCAGGCACATGGCGGCCAGGTTCTTGAGCCAGAAGGCCGCCCCCGGCAGCCTCGAGGCCTCCATCAGGATGCCGGCCGCCCGCTGCGGGTCGTTCAGGAAGACGAAATAGAAGAAGCCCAGGTCCTGGCGCAGCCTCCAGTCGTTGGGCAGGGCGGCGATACCCTTCTCGAGGATCTCGATGCCTTGGTCGCAGCGGCCGGCGCCTTCGGGCGGCCGCTCGCACAGGAACGTGGCGCCGTACTTGTAAGCGATCGCCAGGCGCGGGTCGAGGGTGGTCGTGATCTCGATGAGGGGGAGGAGGAGCTCGAACCGCTTGCCGTGCGCGAAGAGGCGCTGGCCCCCGAAGTACTGCACGGTCCGGAGCCAGTACACGTCGGCGGCCAGGCCCTCGAAACCCGGCACGAGCCGCCGGACGTGCTGCCCGGACCAGAGGTAGAGGGCCTCCTCCTGCGCGCGATACGACCCGAGCCGCTCGTCGATCCGGTCCTGGACCAGCGGGATGACCGGCAGCAGGAGGAGGGCCAGCAGCCGCGGGAGCATCAGGACAGCTCGCGGGACCGGAAGGCGGCCAGGCCCATGAGCAGCACCACTCCGATGTAGACCGCCGCGTACGCGGTAACGAGGCCCATGGCGGCCAGCGGCACGGGGTCCCCGTAGGCCACGCGGTCCTTGAAGTCGAAGTTGCGGAAGTTCGGCAGCGCGTAATAGAGGAAGCCGACGAGCCAGGAGGGAGCGTTCGGTGCGACCTCGCGCATGTTGCGGATCACGTCCGAGAACCGGCCGGCCACCACCAGCCCCACCGTGAAGACGGCGGCCAGCGCGGACGACGTGACCGTCGAGAACAGGAGGGCGAGCGCCACCACCAGCAGCAGGCCGAGATATATGGGGTAGATCGCCTTCAGCAGGTGGAGATCGACGCGGCGGCCGGTGCCCGCGAGCGTCAGGGCGAGGCCCGCGGACATGAGGCCCACGTTCACGAGCAGCGTGAACCCCAGGCCCGCGAACTTGCCCAGGAAGAATTCGTCCCGGCTCAGGGGCTTGGCCAGGAGGGGATGCAGCGACCGCCGCTCGATCTCCTTGGCCACCATGCCCACCCCGATGAAGATCGCGATGAGGGTCCCGAACAGCTCCATCGAGGCCAGGCCGATGTCCTTGATGATCTTCTCGTCCTGGCGGATGGAGAGCTGGCCCATCAGGAGGCCGGCCAGGGTCATGATGACCGCGAAGAAGACGAGGTTGTAGAGCACGCGCTCCCGCACCGTCTCGCGGAAGGTGTTTGCCGCCACCGCCCAGACGCGGGCTAGCCTTCCAGCTCCCACCCGTCCTCCGTCCGCTCGCCCATCTCCCTGATGAAGTAGTCCTCCAGGGACTGGCGCACCGGCTGGATGGAGAGGACGCGACCGCCCGCCTCCTCCACCTGCCGGACGATGGACGCCAGGGATTCCTCCCCCGCCTCCAGCCGCCACCGCTCGCCGAGCGGATGGCTGGCCTTGAGCGCGGGGGCCAGGCGGTCGACCACCTCGCGCCCGAGACCGGCGACCAGGATCTCCATGTGGGAGACGTCGGACCCCAGGATGCCCGCCAGGTCGCCCACGCGCAGCAGCGCGCCTCCGCGCAGCAGCGCCACGCGGTCACACAAGGCCTCCGCGTCCGAGAGGATATGGGTCGAGAAGAGCACCGCCTTTCCCTCGTCCCTCAGGCCGAGGATGATGTCCCGCACCAGGCGGCGGCCGATGGGATCGAGGCCCGACATCGGCTCGTCGAGGATGACCAGCTCGGGGTCGTTGATGAGGGCCTGGGCGATGCCCACCCGCTGCATCATGCCCTTCGAGAAGCGGCGCAGCGGCACGCCCGCCGAGCGCCGCAAGCCCACCCTCTCCAGGAGCCGCCCGGTCCGCTCGCGCCGCACGGAGGCGCTCAGCCCGAAGAGATGGCCGGCGTAGTCGAGGTACTCCCGCGCGGTGAGGTAGTCGTAGAAGTACGGCTGCTCCGGCAGGTACCCCGCGCGGTGCCGCCAGGCGCGGTCCCCCAGCGGGTAGCCGAGGACGGTGCCGGTGCCGCGGTCGGGAAAGACCAGGCCCATCAGGATCTTCAGCGTCGTGGTCTTGCCGGAGCCGTTGGGCCCGAGGTAGCCGAGGATCTCGCCCCGCTGGACCGTCAGGTCCAGGCCCTTCAGGGCCGGGCGGCCCTTCTTCTTCTGGAAGAGCCCGGTGCGATAGGTCTTCGACAGCCCGCGAACGTCCAGGGCAGGCCCGGTGGAGTCGGGCGGCGCGGCACTCAAGACCGCGAGGTTATCCGACTAGCGGAGGGCGAGGCAACTGGGATCCATGGCGCCCCCCGTCTTGGGCACTGGGGTCCCGTCGGGCGTGTAGCAGATGACGCCGCTGCAGTCGCCGGAGAACCCCCGCACGCCGGTCTTGTCCTGGGCGCTGGGCGTCGTCTCGTAGACGTAGCAGCCGAGGCCGCCCGGTATGACCAGGGGGAAGAAGGCGCGGTCGTATCCGGACTTCGACGCGAGGGATGCGATCTGGCTGTCGACGAAGGTCG
>DAINRN010000016.1:15484-16278 GCA_036741815.1 Acidobacteriota bacterium | reverse complement strand
GCGGCGTCGGGCAGCTCCCAGATGAGGTCGGGCTCCTCGAGCACCTTCGTGACGCAGTAGGGCATGGGACCTCGGGCCGAGGCCGGCCGATCGGCCCGGGGTGCCCGCCGCCCTCGCGTGTGGCGGCTAGGATTCCCGCCAGAGCGGCATGCGCGCGGCCACGTCGCCTTCGCCGATCTCAGCGCAGATCGACTCCAGCTCGCCTCGCCGGGATCCCGTCCAGCGCAGGTCCTCGAGCGTCTCGGCGAGGGGAACGTCCGTGCGCAGGCGGGCCAGGCTCCGGTAGAGGAAGGCATCGGCACGCCGGTCGCGCAGTCCTTTGACCGCGCCCGGCGCGGCGCGAACCGCCGCGCCCCAGGTGCCGTCACCGTCGGGGATGTCCTCCAGCCGCCGGTACCGCGAGAGAACCGTGGCCGCGGTCTTCCGCCCCCATCCCGGCAGGCCGGGGTACCCGTCCGCATCGTCGCCCACGAGGGCCAGCCAGTCGGGGATGGATTCCGGCAGCACGCCGAACTTCGCTTTCACCGATCCCTCGTCGAGCAGGATGCGCCGCCGCCGGTCGAACATCACGACGCGGGTCCCGCGCACGCACTGGGCAAGGTCCTTGTCCGGAGTGCAGATGACCACCTGCTCCACCTCGGGGACCTCCGCGAAACGGGCCGCCGCGGTAGCCAGGGCGTCGTCCGCCTCGAACTCCACCATCGACCAGACCACCATCCCGAGGGCGTGGGTCGCGCGCTCCGCCAGCGTGAACTGGGCGAGCAGGTCGCGCGGGACGCCGTCGCTGGTCTTGT
>DAINRN010000016.1:0-15474 GCA_036741815.1 Acidobacteriota bacterium | reverse complement strand
TCTTGTACCCGTCGAAGAGCGTGTTGCGGAACGACTCGATCACGTGGTCGAAGGCGCAGGCCACGTGGGTGACGTCGGGCGAGACGAGGAGGGACAGGAGCGACCGCATCAGTCCCCGGACCGCGCCGACCTCGCGGCCGTCGGGCCCCGTCGCGGACGGAGCCCCGTAGTACGCGCGGAACAGCTCGTAGGTCCCGTCGACGAGGTGGACTTTCATGGTTGCCGACCGAAAGGCTACGAACCCCCCATGGGCAGGCGCGCTGCGAAATTTCCCCGGAGGCGATCAGGCTCCGCGAGGGCGGGGACACCAGGTCGATCCTCCGCCCGTGCAGGCCTGCCGTCCGTTCATCCAAGAGCTGTCGCTCATGACACTGTCGTTCCGAACAGCGCTCCGACGGCTGCCGTAGCCGCCATGGCCAGGGCGCCCCAGAACGCGACGCGCCCGGCGCCGATCCACGCGGACGCGCCCCCGGCGCGGGCAGCGACTGCGCCGAGCGCGGCAAGACACATCAGCGACGCACCGGTGACGACGAGAACCAACCGGGCTGGCGGTGCCAGCAGGACGGTGAGAATCGGCAAACCTGCTCCCGCCGCGAAGGTCGCCGCTGACGCCAGTGCCGCCTGCATCGGACGGGCAACGAGCGAGTCGGACAGGCCAAGTTCGTCGCGGGCATGAGCGGCCAGCGCGTCATGGGCCATCAATTGCTGCGCCACGGTCCGGGCGAGCGCCGGCTCAAGACCGCGCCGCCGATAGATCGCGGCGAGTTCCTCCTCTTCAGCGGCCGGCCGCGTCGCGAGTTCCGTCCGCTCGAGCGCGAGGTCCGCCCGCTCGGTATCGGCTTGGGAACTGACGGATACGTACTCGCCGGCGGCCATCGACAGGGCGCCGGCGACCAGGCCGGCGATGCCCGCGAGCAGGATGTCCCCCCGGCCCGCGTCGGCCGCAGCGACACCTAGCACGAGGCTTGCGGTGGACACGATCCCGTCGTTGGCGCCCAGAACGGCGGCGCGGAGCCAACCGATGCGCTCGGTCCGGTGCCGCTCACGATGTCGCATCGGTCAGGACCCCAAGCCTTCGCGCTGACGCTCTGGACCGCCCTCGTGATGTCCTCGTGCCCAGACTCCACCGCCAGTTGCGATTCTCCGGCATGTCCTCGCCGTGCCTCGCAATGTGCTCGATGAGCTTGCCGCGGATCGCCTGTTGGACGTAGGCGGCGCGCGGACCAAGAGCGGGCACGCGTTCGATGAAGTCGGCGACGGCTCAGAGCCCGCGAGCTCCGAGCGGGATGCTCGCCTTTTGTACGCGGACTACTTCTTCGGCGCCTGGGCGGGGATGAGGTCCCACGCTGCGCTTCCGACCACGAACAGGACGCAGTCGGATCCGGCGTCGCAGGCGGTCAGGTGCTTCATCTTGCCCGTGAACTCGAACCAGGAGCCTGCGGGCAGCTTCTTCGCTGCTCTGCCCTCCGGGGTCAGCACGAGGGTGCCGGACACGACGGCGACGTGGTGGTCAGCGGTGTGGTGGTGGAGCGCCGCCAAGAAGCCGGCCGGCAGCTTGATGAACGAGGCGTGAGCGCCCTTGGCCGAGTCTCCCTTCACGGTCGCCATCTTGGCGGGCGTGTTCGGGATCTCGACCCACTTCAGCTCATCCGCACCGACGAGCGTGGCCTTCCCTTGGGCGGCGGCGGGTTTGGCAGCGGTGGCCTGCGCCGCCAGCAGCGAGCCGGTGGCCAGCGCCGACAGGACGGTGAGGACGAAGGTCTTCGATCTCATGAAAGACTCCTTTTTGGGTTGGTTGCGCGGAGACAGTCTGATGGAGACGCGATCCGATCGCAAGCCGGCGTCGACCCGGCGCGGCGAGCTCGCTGCTGGCCGTCTCCGCGGCAGCCGGGTTGCTCCCAGCGCGGCGTGCGGCCGCTCTCGATCCCATGCAAGCGTTGCGCGAGGAGTGAACAGGAGCGCGCTGGTCCAGGCTTGCGGGCCTCTTCGTCGCCGTAGGCCTTCTTCAGGGCGTCCGTGAAACTGGGCCAGGCGTCGCGATCGGCGCCCTTGGTGTAGAGGCTGTGCTGGTCACGTAGACGCTGCCGGGACCCTCAACCGAAACGCGACCCCACCGGCTACCCCGAACCGCACCCACCTCGCGGCCATCGGGCCCCGTCGCGGACGGAGCCCCCTAGTAGGCGCATCAGCCTCGTCGGTGCGGCGGGACGCTCCCCGCGGGGTTCTACCTGGCGCTTGCTTCGGCCGCCACGCGGCGCATGGCCTCGAGCATGGCGTCGCTCTTGAGGCCGGCCTCGCGGCCGGCCGCCTCGGCCTCCGCCAGGCTCTTGCCCTTCAGGGCCTGCACCACGCCGTAGACGCCGCCCACGCGGTTGGACGATGCGCAGTGCAGGAGGACGGGGCCGGCCTCGGGGTCGTCGAGCAGGCGGGCCACGGCCCTCGCGTCGTCCAGGCTGAAGGTCGCCGGTGTGATCGGAACCGAGACGTACCGCAACCCCTGCCTCAGGACAGCGGCCTTCTCTTCGGCGGTCCCCTCCCCCTCGGTGCGCAGGTCGATCACGGTCTTGAAGCCGAGCGCTTTGAGCTTGAGCACCGCATCCGCATCGGGCGTGCCGGCGGCCGCGAGGCCCGCAGACAGACGCTTGTAATTGGCGATCCCCTGCGCGGTCCCTGGCGCCTCGGCCGCCGCCGCCGCCAAAGCCATCGACGACGCCATCGCCGTGATCAAGGTCGTCCTCGTCCGTGACTTCATCATTCCTCCGTTCGAGAAGGCCGTGCGTGGCCCCTCAGCGGTGCGACCAGGATGGCGGGCGCTTCTCGAGGAAGGCGCGCAGCCCTTCGACGGCATCCGCGCCGGTCATGAGCTGGTCGAGGAAGAGGCGCTCGGCCTCATCCAGGGCCGTCTCGAAGCTCGGTCCGGCGGCCTGTACGGCGCGGCGGGCCAGACGCAGCGCGGGCGCGCTCTTCTGCCGCCAGCGCGAGGCCGCAGCCTCCGCCGCGGCCGCCGATCTCCTTGAGGCTGCCCTTGATGTCGAAGGGGTTGTATCCGGCCAGGCCCGTGAAGCGGCCGGGATGGGCACGGGTGTACTGCAACACCTCGTCGAGGCGGGTGTCCATGTACATCCACTTCCGGCGGTAGGACCACATCTTGGTCTGGGTGACGAGCACGCGCTCCACGCCCGCGCGGTCCATCTCCCCCACCATGGCGTCGATGCTGTCGAAGCGCGGCAGCGAGCCGATGGACCGCTCCATGCGGCACACCAGCTCGCCCTTCTTGGCCTCGGTCCACCGCTCGATGAACTCGGAGCAGGAACACCACCACCTCCGCCACCTCCTCCGGGCGCCCCACGCGGCCCCAGGGGATGGCCCGCGTGACCGCGTCTCGGTGAGCCCCGGGCACACCACGTTGCGCCCTTCGTGCCCGAGTAGACCGCCTGGCCGAAGGACCCGCCCCGGCCGGCGTCGGACGCGATGTTCAGCACCTTCCCTCCGCCCGCCTCGATCATGCGGGGCAGGAGGGCCTTGCACGTGTAGAGCACGCCCTTGAAGTTCAGGGTGATGAGCCGGTCCCAGGTCTCCTCCTCGCTCTCCAGGAACGGTTGCGGATGGTCCCAGCCCGCGTTGTTGACGAGGACGTCGAGGCGGCCGAAGTGACGCAGCACGTCGGCGCCCATCCGCTCCACGTCCGCGCGGCGTGTGAGGTCCACGGTGACCGCGACGGCGCGTCCCCCCGCCTTCTCGGCCTCGGAGGCCACGGCGAACGCGGCCTCGCCGTCCACGTCCGCTACTGCTACCTTTGCCCCTTCGCGGGCCAGGGCCACGGCGATCGCGCGCCCGATGCCGCGACCGCCTCCCGTGACCAGCGCGGTCCTTCCTTCCCTGAGCCTGTCGCGTGGCGCCGGTGCCGTGGCCATGGTCCCCCCTTCCTCGACGCTCCAGTCCCGTGTGCAAGCGAGGGTCCAGGGGAAAAGGCCGGAAATGGTGCGGTCCGTCCCCGTTAACGCGCAAACCTGGCGGTCGAACACCAATCGCGGCGCAAGCACTGCTCGGCCGACCCGGCGGCGCCGGGCCCGTCACGAAAGGACCGCGCCGAGAAAAGGCGGCGCGGTTCTTGCAGGCAGGGAGAGGCAGCGCAAGCCCGTAGCACCACCCTCGAGCACGATCCCCGAGCACGATGGCTAGTCAAGGCGCGTCTTTTTGAGACTCGCCCGGAGGTGACACACGATGCGGTACCCAACGCCCTCTCTCAGGCTCGTGACGATGCTCGGCTTGCTGGCCTGTTTTCTTTCGCGCGCGGACGCCGCCTCCGTCCGGATGCCCTCCCGCTACGTTCCCGGCGACGGAGCCATCGCCGCGGCGGCGAAAGACCAGGTGGCGCCGTTTCTCTGTCAGGGCGGCACGACCGTGCTCGCGGTCTGGTCCGACAACCGCGCCAACAGCACAGGCGGCTACGAGGGCGAGACCTCGTGGGACATCTACGGGATGCGCTTCGACGCGTCCGGCCAGGCTCTCGACAAGGTGCCGTTTGCGATCGCGGCCGGTCCGGCCTCGCAAAAACTCCCACGGGCCTCCTGGAACGGCACGAATTGGCTGGTGGTCTTCGAAAGCGTCGACTTTGGCGGAACCGGCTACTACCAGACTTCCTTGGAGGCCCTCCGCGTGGCTCCCGACGGCCACGTGCTGGATCCCAAGCCGATCAAGCTCTACAACATGACCCCCGCCGGTGAGACGGTCGCGTCCGACGGCTCGGGATGGGTCGTCGTGAACCAGGGGACCCCGGTCAACAGTGACGTCGTCGCGGCTCGGATCTCCTCCGCCGGCGTCCTGCTCGATCCGGGACCGCGCATCCTCGTGCCCGCGACCTTATACCCGCGCGGCAACTTCCAGCTCGCGTATGCCGGCGGGGTGTTCCTGCTGGCCTACGGGGAATCGGCCCCCGGCTCCGACCCCGCCACCGCGATCCGCTTCGATGCGTTCCTCAATCTCCTCGACGCCTCACCCTTCGGACTCGGCCCCTCACCGCTCGACAGGCTGATCTCGAACGGCAGCGGTTTCTACGCCGTCTGGAACGAGCAGCTTCCGAACGGGACGGTGGCCGTGACGGGAAGCCGGATCGACACGAACGGACAGAAGCTCGACGGCAACGGGGTGAACATCTCGGGTCCGAACGAGCCGGGAGCTTACGCGACGACGAGCCTCGCCTGGGACGGCTCGCAGTGGAAGGTGACCTGGGGCTCCCTCACCGAGACGCGCCTCGCGCGCGTCGACCCCGCGACAGGCCAGGTGCTCGACCCAGGTGGCGTGCTGGTGGCCGGGACGAAGACGGGCATCTCCGCCAGCGCGGGCAACGGCAGCCTGCAACTGGCATGGTCGGAGTTCGTATGGGTGGGTCAGTCCGGCAGCTACGACGTGTTCTCGACCCACATCGACTCGAGCAACCTCGCCGGTCCGACCCGGACCCTCTCCGTGGGCGCGCCCTCGCAGCTCCGGGCCGACATCGCTACGAGCGGCAACGGCTACATGATGGTCTACCGGTCGAACACGGCGGCCCGAAGCCGGGTCATTGCTCAGCCGCTCGACGCCGCGGGCAAACCGCTGTCGACGCCGATCGAGCTCGATGCCGCCGATTCGACCGACTACCCGGGCTACCCGGCCGTCGCCTGGAACGGTTCCGTCTACATGGCGGCCTGGAACAACGCCACGGGCGTGGTGGCGCGGCGCCTCGCGGCCAATGGAGCCACGCTCGATCCTGCGCCGATTCTGGTGATGAACCCCGGGTTCGGCCCCGCCGACGTCGAAGCCCTGGGGCACAATTTTCTCGTCGCCGGCCTGCGCTGCGGCTCCAACTGCCAATCCATCTTCCCGATCACGGCGCGGGTGCGCGGCTCCGACGGCGTCGTCCTGGACCCGTCGCCGATCCAGATGGGCGGGACCTACTCCAGCAGCCCGACGCTCGCGGTCCTGGGAGGACGCTGGCTGCTCGCCTGGCAGGCCAATGCGAGCCACGACAACGCGATCGCCTACACCTTGGGTACGTTCATCGACGCGGCCGGCGCCAAGGTGCCTGATTTCACGATCCACGGACCGTATTCCACGGCCGGGGGCAACGGGATCTTCAGGCTTGGTCTGGCCTCGAGCGGCAACGTCGCCCTCATGGTGCAATCGCAGGAGCTCACCTCCGGAACAGAGACCGACCTCCTCGGCCGGTTGATCGATCCGAACGGCACGGTGCACCCGTACGTCAACCTCACGCCCTGGAAGGACGACCAGTATCGCCCGCGGGCGGCGTGGGACGGCTCGCAGTTCGTGGTCGTGTGGCAGGATCAGAAGACGGACCTGGGCGGAGACTGGAGCCTCGAACAGATCGACGCGCGAAGCGATTTGATGGGGATGAGGATCTCCCCGGCGGGGGTCGTCATCGACCGCAGGGCTTCGTCTTCTCGAACAGTCCGATCGGCGAGGCGTATCCGAACGTCGTGGCTTCCGCGGGGACGACGTTGATCGCGGGATCGCTCGTACGTAACGCCTCCTCGTTGGCGAGCTACCGGATCGGATACGCGCTCTACGGCGCGGGCGGCAACAACTGGCCCGTGGCCATGGTGTCGGCGGTCCCGGCAGGTGGAGACGTTCCGTTGTCGGTGGACTTCAGCTCGGCCGGCACCACCGACCCCGACGGCGCCGTAACCGATTACGCGTGGGATTTCGGCGACGGGGGGACCTCGTCCGACGCGAACCCTTCGCACACCTACACGGTGGGCGGACCCTACGTCGCGACGCTGACCGTGACCGACAACGATGGCGCCCAGACCATGCAGGAAGCGCTCGTCCAGGCGGTCGAGCCGAACATGCCGCCGGTGGCGGTCGCGTCGGCGAACATCGCGTCGGGGCCGGTGCCGCTCGACGTGATCTTCAACGCGGCCGGCTCGTACGACCCCGACGGGTTCATCGGAAACATCCACTGGGACTTCGGCGACGGCACCGAGTCCTGGGGCGGGATCGCGTACCACACCTACTACGGCATGGGGACGTGGCAGGCGACGCTCACCGTTTACGACGGCCGGGGCGACACCGGGACCGCCCCGCCGCTGATCATCACGGTGGGCCCGCCGCTTCCGCCGGCCGCTCCCAGCGGGCTGCTGGCCATAGCCTTCACGAGCGACTGGATCAACATGACGTGGACGGACAACTCGAACAACGAGGACGGGTTCAAGGTCGAGCGCTGCAAGGGAACGGCCTCCTTCTGCGACGCGAATCCCTCCAACTTCGCGGAGATCGCGCAGACGGGCCCCAACATCGACTACTACGGCGACGTCGGCCTGCCCGCGGGGACGACCTTCAGTTACCGCGTCCGCGCCTTCAACGTCTCGGGCAACTCCTCGTACTCGAACACGTCGTCGGCCACCACGTTCCCCGGCCCGGCCCCCTCGATCAGGCGCTCAAGCCGATCGCTCTCTCCCTTGGGATGAGAATGCGCAGCCAGGATCGCCCGAGGTAGTCAAGCTTTAGCGTGCGCGGCCGCCGTGCATTCGGATCGTGAGCGGAGGTGGAAGATGACGACACTCAAGAGAAACGCCAGTGGAGCCCTCCTCGGGCTGGCTCTCGTCGCAGCCGTCCTCGGCTCGACCGTCGCACAGGGAGCGGGCGCCCGGGAGGCCGTTCCGGCTGATCTCGATGACACGCTGGCCGAGGTGCTGCGGTCTGCCGGCTTCACCGGCAGGATCGAGTCGACGTTGGCGGACCGGCTGGGTCGCCCCGTGAACCACAGGCTCGCAACTCTCGGAAGGATGGTTTTCTTCGACCGGATCCAGGGCCTGCACTCGGACAACTCCTGCGCTGGATGCCACAGTCCCGCGTTCGGATTCGGTGACACGCAGTCGATCGCGATCGGCGTCGACAACAACGACGTGGTCGGGCCCAACCGGGCCGGGCCTCGCAACCAGCGCAAGGCGCCGCCTGTAGTGAACAGCGCCTTCGCCCCGAAGCTGATGCTGAACGGTCGCTTCATCTCCCTCTCGGGAGACCCCTTCGACAACTCGGCCGGCTTCCAGTTCCCGCCGCCCGAAGGGACGACCATGTTCTACCCCAACCATCCGACGATCAAGACGTTGTTGGCCGCGCAAGGGCACATTCCTCCGACCGAGCTCGTGGAGATGGCCGGCTTCACGGGGACGGCGGGGACGATCGGGCCGCACTTCGACCAGTTCGACGACGGGCACGGCAGCCCGGTGCCGCCCCCCGACAAGAGCGGCTTCCGGAACGACCCCATCCGGGCGGCCGTCCTCCAGCGGTTCAACGACAACGACGAGTACCTGCGGCGCTTCGGGAGCATCTTCAATGACGGCCCCCCGTTCCCCCCCGGCGGCATCGACTTCTCCATGGTGGGGCGGGCCTTGGCCGAGTTCCAGATCTCCCTCACCTTCGCCAAAGCTCCCATCGACCGATTCGCCAGGGGCGAACACAACGCCATGACCCGCCAGCAGAAGAGGGGCGCCCTTCTCTTCTTCGGGAGGGCCCGTTGTGTCGAGTGCCACGCCGTGGCTGGAAACGCCAACGAGATGTTCAGCGACTTCCAGAACCGCGTGATCGGCGTGCCCCAGATCGCACCGGCTTTCGGCGTGGGCCTGGGGAACGTCCTTTTCGATGGCCCCGGACGCGACGAGGACTTCGGCGCCGAGCAGGTGACCGGTGAGAACGCCGACCGGTACAAGTTCCGAACGTCGCCGCTGCGCAACGTGGCCGTGCAACCGGCGTTCTTCCACAACGGGTCGTTTACGCGGCTCGAAGACGCCATCTCCCATCATCTCGACGTGTTCCAGTCGGCGCGGAACTACGACCCGGTGGCGGCCGGCGTCGATGCCGACCTGACCCACAGGCTCGGACCCATCGAGCCGGTGCTCGAGCGACTGGATCCCCTGTTGACCGAGCCGATCCAGCTTTCTCCCTCGGAGTTCAACGATCTGGTGTCCTTCGTCCGTGAGGGGTTGCTCGACGCTCGGGCGCGGCCCGAGAGGCTGTGCGGCCTCATTCCGCGCGAGGTGCCCAGCGGGAGGCCGATCGGCCTGTTCGAGGGATGCGGCGCCCCTGTGCAGGCGGAGCGGAACGAGTCCGACGAGACGAGCTCGCCGGACCCATGACCGGACCTCCCACGGCCAGCGGCCTGATGCATCTGCGTCATTCCCTTCCCTGACCCGACACCGTATCTTCCCGAACGAGCGTTCGATCGGGAGGACGGATGCGGGTAGCCCTCGATCACGGCCGGAAGCAGGAGCGGGTGCTGGCGGCGGCCGCCACCGTGTTCGCCGACCGCGGCTTGCACCGGGCGTCGGTGCGCGACGTGGTGGCGGAAGCGGGGATGAGCCTGGCCGGGCTCTACCACTACTACCCGAGCAAGGCGGGCCTGCTGCACGAGATCGCGGTGCGGGCTTTCGACTCGCTGCTGGCCAGCCTCGACGCCGCCCCGCCGGACAGCCGCGTGTAGTTGGGAACCCCCTCGGCGGCCGCGGGGGCCTCGGATGCCGCCGCAGTGGCGGCCCACAACACGGCACCGGCGGCGAGACGGATGATGGATGACTTCATTCGGTCCTCCCTCGGCGATGGGATACTGGACTGGGGAGATTGTCAATGGGGCATCCGGCTCACCCGGGCGACCCCGACCGCGTGCGTGCGGGGAAAAGGAGGGCACAACGGCCATGACGGCGTCGAACCGGACCGCGGCGATGGTCCTCCTGCTCGCGCCCTTCGCGGCGGGTTGCGGCGGGAAGCAGGAGCCGCCCGCGACCCCGCCGCCCACCGCGCTCGCCGCCTCGCCGGCGGCCACGCCGATGGAACCGGCCGCGGGTCCCCCGCAGACGGCGCCGGTCCCTGAGGTGTCCGGAGCGCCCGCGGTCAGGCCCGTGACATCCGCGCGTCCCACCGCCGGCGCGGCGACGACGACGCTGCCCCCGACGACGGTCCCGGCCGCCACCCTGGCCGCGCCGTCGACACCGGCGCCGAGTACAGCCGTCGTGTCACCCTCTGCCCTTCCCCCGGCGACGACCCTCCCAGCGCCGCCCGCCGCCAAGCTCCCCTCGCGCCCGCGGCCGAAGGGGAAGGTGACGCTGCCCGCCAAGCTCGGCACCGTCACCTTCGACCACCCGAGGCACGCCGACGCCATGGGCATCGCCTGTACGACTTGCCATCATCCGGGCCGGCCGGAGAAGACGCTGGCCGCGGAGCAGCAGGCCTGCCGCGAGTGCCATACGTCGCCGGCGAGCCCACCGATGAAGACCAACCTGCAGGCGGCCTTCCACGACCCCAAGGCCGCCGCCGGGACCTGCATCACGTGCCACCGGGAGGCCGCGGCCAAGGGCAAGCAGGCCCCCGTCCGCTGCATGGACTGCCACAAGAAGTGAAGCCCTAGGAGCCGATCCGCTCCTTCCAGGCGCTCACGGTGTCGAGGGGGAGGGGCCGTTCCTTCTCGACCGCCTCGAACTTGCAGATCTCCAGGATCTCGGCGTCGGCGAGGACCCGGTTGCGCTCCTTGGCCGCGCGGAAGATCTCCTCCACCAGGTGGTCGGTGGGCGTGAGGCCGTGCTCGTGGAGCCAGTAGACGACGTTCGACACACCCGACATGAAGCCCACCTCGATCTGCTGGCGGGGCTCCCCACCATGCCCGCGGGCACGCCGGAGTAGACGCGGTCGGCCAGCCAGTCCTCCCCCTTCTTCTTGGCCTTGATGATGGCCGCGGCGTGGACGCCGGTGGCGGTGCGGAAGGCGTCCTGCCCGAAGACGGGGTAGCTCGCGGGGATGGGAACGCCGGTGCCCGCGCTGGCCACCTGGACGTACTCCCGCAGCCGGCTCAGGTCGGTCTCGATGTAGCCCATGAGCCGGAGGTTGATGAGGAGCTGGTCCATGGAGCAGTTGCCGACGCGCTCGCCGATCCCGAGGGCGGTGGCGTGGAGGCGGTCCACTCCCGACGTCATGGCGGTGATGGTGTTGATGACGCCCAGGCCCCGGTCGTTGTAGCCGTGCCAGTCGATCTTGACGTCCTCCCCGGTATCCGGATGAGCTGGCGGACGAAGGGGATCAGGTTGCGTACGCCGCGGGGGGTGATGTGGCCCACGGTGTCGCAGACGCAGACCCGCTTGGCCCCGGCGTTGATGGCCGTCTTGTACAGCCGGCCGATGTGTCGGGCGTGGCGCGGCAGGTGTCCTCGGTGACGTACATGACCGGAAGCCCGTTCTTGCTGGCGTAGGAGACCGCGTCCTCGGTGAGCTTGAGCACGTGGTCGATGGCCCACTCCTCCGCGTATTGCCGTATGGGCGAGGAGCCGATGAAGGTGCAAGCCTCGATGGCCATCCCGACCTTCTGCGAGATCTCGATCAGGGCGGTTATGTCGGATTGCACGGTCCGGACGGCGCAGTTCGGGGTGATGCGCAGCCGCGCCCCCGCGATCGCACGGCACAGGGCGGTGATGTCGGCGCGGGCGCGAGGACCCGCGCCGGGCAGGCCCACGTCCACGGTGTGGATCCCCAGCTCGTCCATCAGATGAACGAGCCGGATCTTGGTGTCGATGTCGGGGTCGCGCACCGAGGGGACTGCAGGCCGTCGCGCAGCGTCTCGTCGTCGAACTCCACCGGGCGGTCCCGGTGGGGATAGCCGTTCCCGGCGGTGTTCCAGTCGAAGATGAGCGCGGAGGCGGTCGGGCGTTCAGCCATGGTTAGAGTTCTACGCCCTTGCGGCAGGGCGGTCAATGGTCCGTCTCAGCGGCGCTCGAGATGGGCGCGGATCCGCGCCGCCGTCGTGGCGCCCACCGCCGCCGCCAGTTCCGCCTCGCTGGCCCCGCGCACGCCCCGCACGGATCCGAAACGTGAGAGCAGCTTCCGGCGCTTGACGGGGCCGATGCCGGCGATGTCGTCCAGCTCCGAGCGCAGGGTCCGCTTGCTGCGCCGCGTGCGGTGGAACCCGATCGCGAAGCGGTGGGCCTCGTCCCGGACCCGTTGCACGAGCTGCAGCACGGGTGAATCGCGGGGCAGCACCACCGGCAGGTCGCGCCCGGGGAGGAAGATGACCTCCTCCTTCTTGGCCAGGCTGGCCACGGGCTGGTCGCCGATCCCCAGCTCCTCGAGCGCGGACATGGCCGCGCCGAGCTGCCCCTTGCCCCCGTCGATCAGGACCAGGTCGGGCAGCTCCTTGCCCTCCTCGAGGAGGCGCTTGTAGCGCCTGAAGACGACCTCGCGCATCGAGGCGAAGTCGTCCGGCGCCGAGCCCACGCCGCGCACCCGGAACTTCCGGTAGTCGGACTTCTTGGGCAGGCCCTCCTCGAAGGCCACCATGGAGGCCACGATGTCGGACCCCTGGATGTTGGAGACGTCGAAGCACTCGATGCGCCGGGGCTCCATCTCCAGGTCCAGGACGTCCCGCAGGGCGCGCAGGATCTCCTGCGACTGCTTGCGCGGGTGCCGCCACTCGAGGTCGTAGGCAAGGCGCGCGTTGCGCAGCACGAGGTCCAGCAGCCGCACCTTCTCGCCGCGCACGGGCACCCGCATGCGCACGTTCGTGCCCCGGCGCTCCGTGAGCCAGCGCTCGAGCAGCTCGCGGTCCGGGATCTCGGACGGGATCAGGATCTCCCGTGGGACCTGCCGGCCCTCCGCGTAGTACTGCTGGACGGCCGAGGAGAGGAAGCGCTCCGGCTCCGCCACGCGGTCCAGGAGGAAGCCCTCGCGCGAGACCACCTTGCCCTCGCGGACGGAGAAGACCTGGAGCGCGGCCCTTCCCCACTCCACGTGCGCCCCGAAAACGTCCCGCTCCTCGATGTCGGTGGTGGTGATCTTCTGCGGCGTGTCCAGCCGCTCCAGCGTCCGGATCTGGTCGCGGAGCGTGCCGGCCTCCTCGAAACGATCGGCGGCCGCGGCCTCGTCCATCTGCGCTTCCAGCTTCTTCACCACCTCCTCGGTGCGGCCCTCGAGGAAGAGCCGGGCGTCCTCGGCGCTCTGTCGGTAGCGCTCGAGCGTGCAGATCTCGACGACGCACGGTGCCAGGCAGCGGTGGATCTGGAACTGCAGGCAGGGGCGGGGGCGGCGGCCGTTGAGCGTCTCCTTGCACGACCGGATGCCGAAGACCTTGTGGACCACCGCGGCCGTGCGCCGGCCCATGCTGGCCGGGATGTAGGGGCCGCCGTACGCGTTGTCGTCCTCGGCGACCCGCCGCACGATGTGCAGGCGCGGGTACTCCTCGGCCAGCGTCAGCTTCAGGTAGGGATGGTTCTTGTCGTCCCGCAGCCGGACGTTGTACCGGGGCTGGTGCCGCTTGATGAAGTTGTTCTCGAGGGCCAGGGCCTCCATCTCGTTGTCGGTCAGGACCAGGTCGAGGTCGGCGATCTCGCCCACGAAGGCGCCCAGGAACGGGTCCGCGGGCCGGGAGGGCTGGAAGTACTGGCGGACGCGGTCCCGCAGCAGGCGGGCCTTGCCCACGTAGAGGACCTTCCCCTCCTTGTCCTTGAACAGGTAGACGCCGGGCCGCGAGGGCACGGTCTCGAGCTTCTCCTTCAAGCCCATCAGGACATTATAAAAGCCGGGCGATGATGAATAATCCGGGCTCCAATGGTGACGGCGCGCATCGGAGAGGCCTTCGCACGGCCGGTGGATGCCCTGGTGCGCGCGTTCGCGCGGTTCAGCCCGGATGTCCTCACCATCTCCGGCCTCGTCCTGAATGGCCTGGCCTGCGCGTTCTTCGCCTTCGCGGGGGGCAAGGGCTGGTCGAGCCCGCACCTCCTGAGGGTGGGCGCGCTCGTGGCCCTGGCCGCCAGCATCTTCGACATGCTCGACGGGCGCGTAGCGCGGCTGCGCGGGCGGGAGACCAAGTTCGGGGCGTTTCTCGACTCCACCATGGACCGCTATTCGGACATGGTCCTCTACATGGGGCTGATGATCCTCTACGCGCGGCTGGACAAGACCCCGCACATGGTCCTCGTGTGGGTGGCCGCCTTCGGGAGCTTCATGACCTCGTACGCCCGCGCGCGGGCGGAGAGCCTCATCCCGAAGTGCACGGTGGGCCTGCTGGAGCGGCCGGAGCGGATCGTCCTCCTCATCCTCGGCGGGCTCACGAACCGTATGGTGGCCGCGTTGTGGATCATCGCCGCCCTCTCGAACGTGACCGCCGTCCAGCGCGTCGTCTACACCTATGTCGAGCTCAAGAAGGGATGGGCGCGCACCGGCGAGGGAGGTGAGCGTGGCCCTCAATGAGAGGTCGGAGCGCTACCGGCGCCGCGTCCTGAACCCCTGGGGCTTCCGCGCCTACCTGTGGGCGAAGGTCCCGCTGGCGGCTTGCGCTGGGCTGAGGGTGGTCAGCCTCGACGCGTCGTCCTGCACCGTCTCGCTTCCCGGGGGATGGCGCACGAAGAACCCGTTCCGATCGACGTACTTCGCGGCCCAGGCCATGGCCGCGGAGATGTCCACCGGCGCGCCCGCGCTGGTGCTCGTCGAGGGCGCGCCCGCGTCCGTGGCCATGATCCTGCGCGAGATACGCGCGGTGTTCTCCAGGCGCATCCAGGGCCGCTCGTCGTTCACCTTCTCCGACGTGGCCGGAATGCAGGCGGTCGTGGAGCGCGCGGCGCGAAGCGGGGAGAGCGAGACGTATACCGGGCGGTCCACCGGCCACACCGCCGACGGCGCTGTGGCCGCGGAGTTCGAGATCACGTGGTCGTTCAAGCGCCGGGCCTGAGCCGTCCGGGTCGCGCCGATGCCACCGGCTTCGTCGTAGCCGGCGGGAAGAGCCGGAGGATGGGCCGCGACAAGGCCCTGCTCCCCTGGAACGGCGCCACCCTGCTCGATCACGCCGTGGCCCGCCTCGGCGCCGTGTGCGCGTCGGTGCGCGTGCTCTCCGGCGCGGAACGGCGGTACGAGGACCGCGGCCTCGCCGTGGAGACGGACGCCATGCCCGACGCGGGCCCGCTCGGCGGCATCTACACCGGTCTGCTCGGCATGGGAGGCGGGGCCGGACTCTTCCTCGGCGTGGACCTGCCCTTCGTCACCGTGGACCTGTTGCGGCGTCTGCTGGATCTCTCCTCCGGGCACGACGCGGTCGTCCCGATATCGCCCCGCGGCCCCGAGCCGCTCTGCGCGGTCTATGGGTCCGCCTGCCTGGAGCCGATCCGGCGGCGCCTCGCCGCCGGAGATTTGAAGGTCACGAGCTTCTGGCCGGACGCCGACGTGCTCCAGGCGGGCGCCGGGCACCTGTCGGACCTGGGGCCGCTCGACGCGATGTTCCGCAACGTCAACAGCCCCGCCGATTACGAGAGAGCGCGCGCGCACGCCGGGCGCTGACCGGCGAAATATGATGTTCCCGTGGGCTCCCCGCGGCGCCTCGACCTGGAGACCGTCCCCGGCCTCCTCGCCACCGGCGCCCTCGCGGGCCTGCTGCTGTCCGCCGCCGCCATCGGAGCCTGGTGGCTCGCGCGGCCCGAGGCGGTCAGCGCGCCCGCCGCCGCAGCGGCCG
>DAINRN010000015.1:0-16477 GCA_036741815.1 Acidobacteriota bacterium | reverse complement strand
CCATCTCGTAGAGCACCGCGCCGAAGGCGAAGACGTCCGCCCGCGCGTCCGGCTCCCCGCCTTCGAGCTGCTCCGGCGACATGTAGGGCACCGTGCCGACGATGGTGCCCTCCCCGGTCAGCGCCCCGTCTTGCGTGGGCAGCGCGGAGAGCGCGGACTGCGAGGGTGGGCGGACGTCCGCGGCCCGCAGCTTGGCCAGCCCGAAGTCGAGCAGCTTGGCTCCCGACTTCGTGATCATGACGTTGCCGGGCTTCAGGTCCCGGTGGACGATCCCCTGCCGGTGGGCGCGGTCGAGCGCCTCCGCGATCTCGATCCCGTGGCGCAGCGCCTGCTCGAGGGGCAGGGCGCCTTTCTTGAGGCGGTCCGCCAGGGTCTCGCCTTCCAGGTACTCCATGACCAGGTAGTCGATCCCGTCCTGCCGGCCCAGGTCGTGCAGGACGCAGATGTGAGGGTGGTTGAGGGCCGAGATGGCTCGTGCCTCGCGCTCGAGGCGCTGGCGCAGATCGGACCTGCCGGCGAGGTCGGCGGGGAGGACCTTGATGGCAACGGTGCGGTCGAGGCGCGTGTCCCGCGCGCGGTAGACCTCGCCCATCCCGCCGACGCCCAGGAGCGAGGCGATCTCGTAGGGTCCGAGGCGCGTCCCGGGCTGGAGGGCCATCGCGTCTGTAAGTACGCTGCGCGGGTCGGCGCGTCAAGTTCGATGGTAGTCTCGTGGCCGGTGACCCGCGACCCGCGCCGCGAGCGGCGCCCCCTCCCTTTCATCCTCTCCTTCGCACTGGCGCTGGCGTCCGCGCCCGCGGTGTCCGCCGCCTCGTTCCCGCCCGAGCTGCGCTTCCGCAGCCTGAGCACGCCGCGCGTCACCGTCCATTATCATCAGGGGCTCGAGGCCCTGGCCCGCGAGGCAGCCGCCATCGCCACCGAGATCCTCGAAGGCCACGAGCGGCGCTACGGCCACCGCGTCGGGCGCGTCCAGCTCGTCCTCGTGGACGTGGAGGACGACCCCAACGGGTTCGCCACGCCGCTGCCGTACCCGCTGGTCCAGATCCGGGCGGTGGCGCCGCGCGGCAACGACGACTTCGGGAACTACGAGGGGTGGCTCCGCTACGTCCTCACCCACGAGCTGGCCCACGTGGTCCACCTGGACGAGGCGCGCGGCATCCCGGGCGCGGCGCGCAAGGTCTTCGGCCGGGTGCCGTTCTTCTTCCCCAACGCCGCCACCCCCACCTGGATGGTGGAGGGCCTGGCCACCTACGAGGAGACCGAGGGCACCGCGTTCGGCCGCGGCCGCAACCCCGACGCGCGGATGGTGCTGCGCATGGCGGCGCTCGAAGAGGACTTCCTGTCCGAAGACGAGGCGGTGCGCGCGCTCGACCGATGGCCCGCGGGGCAGGCGGCGTACCTCTTCGGCGAGGCCTTCCTGCGCGACGTGGGCCAGCGCTACGGGTCGGGGACCCTCCCGGAGCTGGCGCGCGTCCACAGCGGGCACCTCATCCCCTATCTCGACGACCTCACGGCCAAGAAGGTGACGGGCTCCTCGTTCCACGCCCTCTGGCGCGACTGGGCCGCCCGGGCGCGCGCCGAGTTCGGCGAGGAGGCGTCGCGCATCGAGGCGCGCGGCGTGACCCCGTCGTGCGCGCTGACCTCCCGTGGCATACGCCAGGTCGGGCCGCGCTTCAGCCCAGACGGGACCCGCGTCGCGTACACGAGCAGCAGCCTGACCCGCTTCCGGTCCATACGGCTCATGGACGCCGACAGCGGGGGCGACCGCAAGCTCGCGGACCGCAACGGCGGAGTCACCGTGTCCTGGACGCCGGACGGGCGCACCGTCGTGTTCGACGAGGTAGAGCGCCACCGGACCTTCTTCCAGAGGACGGACCTGCGTGCCGTGGACGTGGCCACTGGGAAGGTGCGAAAGCTGACGCGGGGGCTGCGCGCGCGAGAGCCGGACGTGTCCCCGGACGGCCGGGCCATCGTGTTCGTGCTGCAGAAGGCGGACGGCAGCGAGCTGGCCGTGGTGGACGCGGACGGGTCGCACTTGCGGGAGCTGACGCGGTCGGGCCCGGGGACGCAGTGGAGCGGGCCGCGCTGGAGCCCGCAGGGCGACGCGATCGCGGCGTCGCGATGGACGGACGGCGGGTGGCTCGACATCGTCCGCGTGGACCCGGGCGGCGCAGCCCCGCCGCTGGAGCTGACCCGGGGCCGCGCCAAGGACGTGGAGCCGGCCTGGACCCCGGACGGGGCGTACGTGGTCTTCCGATCCGACCGCGACGGGGTCTCGAACGTGTACGCCGTGCGCCTCGCCGACGGGGCGCTGCTCCGCGTCACCAACGTGCTGGGCGGGGCCTTCACGCCCGAGGTGTCCCCCGACGGCGCGCACCTGGTCTTCGCGGATTACAGCGCGGCGGGCTACGACCTGCGCCGCATGGATTTCGACGCCGCCTCGCTCCCGGCCGCGGACCCGTTCGTCGACGAGCATCCGGCGCCCCGGCCCCCGGTCCCGCCGGCGGCCGTCGCGGACAAGCCCTATCGCCCGCTGCCGATCATGCGGCCGCGGTTCTGGTCGCCCTACGTCACGCTGGGGGACGAGACGCGCGTGGGGGTGGCCACCGCCGGCATCGACCCGCTGTTCCGCCACGCCTGGGGCGTGGACGTGCACGGCAGCGCGGAGACCGATCGCCTCGACTTCCACGGCTTCTACCAGTACGACCGGTTCCGGCCCACGTTCCTGGTCACGCTCGAGGACGACGTCGATCCGGTGGACGGGTCCGGCCTGGAACGCACGCGCGAGATCACGCTGCGCGCCTCGCTCCCGCTGCGGCGGCGCGTGCGCTCCACGCAGACGCTTTCCGTCGCGTGGCGTCGGAGCCGCGAGACCCTCGAGGAAACGGCCGACCCCATGCGCCTCGACCTCGGCGGCCTGGAGGCCTCGTGGTCGATGAGCACGCTCAAGCAGTACCCGTACTCGATCTCGTCCATCGACGGCTATTCCCTCCAGCTCGCGGTCCTCAAGGAGGACCCCGGCCTGGGCAGCGACGTCTCGCTGGCCAAGGCCACGGCGGACGCACGGGCCTACCTTCGGGTCTTCGGCGAGAGCGATACGCTGGCCTTGCGCGCCGGCGGGGGGACGACCTTCGGCCGGCCGTCGTTCCGTCGGTCCTATTCGGTGGGCGGGTTCCCCGACGGGTCCCTGCTCGACGTCATCGGGACCAACCGGGCGGTGCTCCGCGGATACCCGCAGAACGGCGGCGCCGATCCCGCCGGCTTCACGGGCCGCAACTTCGTGGCCGCCAACCTGGAGTACCGCTTCCCGCTCGTGCATCCGCAGCGGGGATGGCGGTCGCTGCCGGTCTTCCTGCGTCACCTGCACGGCGCCGTTTTCGCGGACGCCGGCCATGCCTGGACCGGCTCGTTCCGCGTGGACGACGTCAAGACGGGCGCCGGCGTCGCGCTGGGCGCCGACACGTATCTGGGGCACGCGCTCCCGTTCACGGGCGTCGTGGGCCTGGCGCGGGGTTTCGCCGCCGGCGGGGAGACGAAGGTCTACTTCAGGGTCGGACTGGCGTTCTAGGCGGCGGGCCCCGGCGCCCGGCGCGGCAGCAACAAAAGCCCGGCGCCCGGCGCGGTAACAACAAAAGATTACGAGGGCCGGTTGTGTTTCGGGAACCGCTGCGCCACCCTCGAACTTGTTCCGGAACAAGTCCGCGCCCGAGCAGGTGAGACGCCTTGCGCACGTCCCTTCAGTGCCCATCGACAATTTCACGCCGCCGCCGACGCCACTTCCATCGCAAATATTATGTGTGTGTCGCGTTCGCAAAGCGGACCTGCCCTGACCGATGCGCGTGGCACAAGAGTTATATGAAGAACGATATTCTCGCCTCTCTTCACCACCTGCCCGACGCCGCGCTCATCGCGCAGGTCAAACAGCTCATCGGTCGCGAGCGTGGCGTCACCGCCGAGATCATCGCGCACCTGGCGGAGCTGGAAACCCGCGACGTGCATCTCCGGCAGGGCTGTCCATCGCTCTACGTCTATTGCCGAGACGTGTTGGGCCTCTCGGAATGGGAGGCCTACAACCGCATAGAGGTTGGCCGCGCCGCCCGCCGCTTTCCCCTGATCCTCGACCTGCTGGGGAGGGGCGTGGTGAGCTTTACGGCAGTCAGGCTTCTCGCCCCGCACCTCACCGCTGACAACCACCGCGAGATCCTCGAGTCTGCCCGGGGCAAGACCAAGAGCGAAATTGAAAAGATGGTCGCGCGGCTGTCGCCGCGGCCGGACGTCGGGTTCTCGGTTCGACGAATTCGAGGGGCGAGCTCGCCGATGCCCGTGACCGCCGCGGTTGGTGCGGCGTCGGCAGGTGGGCGGGACGCTCCGTCACTGGCCGGTCCTCTCCCCCGGACCGCAGCCAGTATCTCCCGCAGTGCAACCTCAGCCAATGTCTCCCGCAATCCAGTCTGCACCGTCGGCCACTACCCGGCCCGTGACGCCGCTCTCGCCTGACCGCTACAAGCTTCAACTCACCATCAGCGGCGAGACCGTGGAAAAGCTGCGCCTTGCCCAGGACATGCTTGGGCACGCGATCCCGTCGGGAGGCGAGGCGGCCGTCTTGGATCGCGCGCTCTCGGCGTTGTTGGCGGAGCTCGCAAGAAAGAAGTTCGCCGATACTTCGAGGCCAGGTCGTTCACGGGCCCGGAGGCCGGGCTCTCGGACGCCTTCGGCGGCCGTGAAACGAACGGTCTGGGTTCGTGACCTGGGACGTTGCGCGTTCATCGGAGCGGGCGGGCGCCGCTGCAACGAGCGCCGTTTCGTAGAGTTCCACCACGTGGATCCTCATGCTCTCGGGGGAGCGGGTGGACGGGATTCAGCTGCGCTGTCGTCACCATAACGATTACGAAGGCCGGTTGTATTTCGGGAAACGCCGCCCGACCCGCGAACTTGTTCCGGAACAAGTTCGCCTGAGCACGTGAGCTCTCGGAAGACAGGCGATCGCCGAAGACAGGAAGACAGGAGGACGGGAGGACGGGAAGACAGGAGGACGGGAAGAGGGGCCGATCGCTGATGGAGATGCAGCGATCACCGAAGCCCGCGCGCCCAGCCGAAGAAGGGGGTGCTGTCGCCCACCCCTGAACAAAGGGGGGCGCCGTGGGGCGCCCCCCTGTCGAGATCGCGACGTTCCTACCGGAGCTACCGTCCCGGCGGCGGTGTCGGCTCCGGTGTGGGCTGCGCCGCGGGCGGCGCGACTGGCGGGGCCGCTGGGGCCGCTGGCGGAGCCGTCGGCGCGGGGGCCGGGGCCTGGGCCGCCGGGGCCTGTGCTTGCGGCGCGGGCGCGGCCGCCGCGGGCGCCGGCTCCTGCTTCGGCTCCTCCTTGGCCGCCTTCTCCTCCTTCTTGGGCGCGGCGGCCACCGATGGAGCGCCGCCGCCGCTGCCGTCCAGCTTGAAGTTGACGGTGACGCTCATGATGACCGGGACGGGCACGCCGTTCAGCATGGTCGGCGTGTACGCCCACTGCCGCACCGCGCTCAGGGCCGCCTCGTCCAGCATGGGGATGCCGCGCAGCACCTTCACCTCGATCACCCGCCCCTGCGGACTGATGGTGGCCTCCAGGATCACGGTGCCCTGGACGCGCGCGCGCTTGGCTATCTCGGGATAGGCCGGCGCCACGTTCTTCGTCTTGCGCGGCTCGCTGATCTTCCCGCCCACGCGCACGGGCGCCGTCGGCGGCGCCGGCGGCGCCGGAGCGTCCCCGATACCGCCCTGGCTGCCGCCGGGCGTTCCTCCGAGCGTGCCGCCCTGGACGCCGCCCACCGTGCCGCCCTCGACTCCGCCCACGGTGCCGCCCTGGACGCCGCCGGTCACGCCTTCGTCGACTCCGTTCTCGACGCCGAAGTCCATCGCCTGCGTCTTGGGTTCTTCCTTCGGCGTCTCCACCGGTGCCGTGAACTCGGGCTCCTCGACGGGCGTCGGCTTGGGCTGCTCCACCTTGGGCGGTGTCACCGCCTTCGGCTTGGCCGCCGCGGGCGGGGGAGGCGGGGGCGGAGGCGGCGGCGCCGCCGGCTCCACGAAGAACGCGCTCACGGCCCCCAGCGCCGGCTCGGGCAGATCCCTGCCACTCAGGAGAATGGGAATGAGTATGACTGCGGCCAGAACCGTGACGTGGATCCCGATCGACACCGGGAGCGAGATCGCCCGCTTCTTCGTGCGGCGTCCCGTGAACCCCGATTCCAGGAGGTTGTCGAATAATCGACGTGCCATGCTCTTGGCCTCGCTTTCCCGGGGTCGCCGGACCCCGTGGGGGGACCTACCCCTGGGGGTGCGAGATCCATGCCATTGGGTGGCAGCGCGGAAACCGCGACGGATCAGGGCCTTGTAGAAATTCCAGGCGTCGCGGGAGACCCTTCGCGTGGTAAGGCGCACAGAGCCGTCACCGCCTCGATGACCGGGTCCCTCCCGCTCGCGTAGTCGTCCCAGCGGGGCTCCACCGCCGCGTCGGGCGCAAGGGACTCCACGTCCAGGTCCATCAGATACGGTTTGTTCTCCGGGTACTCCCGCTTCGAGTACGCGTGAAACCCGTTGCTGTAGTGGGCGGTCAGCCCCGAGTTCGGGAGGACGAGGTTGCCGCCCTCGGACCACATGTCGAGATCGTCGCCCGCCGGCTCCCCGACGACCCTGGCCCCCGACGCCAGCTTCCACTGCGCGGCATGGGTGATCCCCGCCGAGAACGTGGCCCGCCCGGTCAGGACGAACACGGGCGTCCCGCGCAGCATCCCGGCCAGCCGCTCCACCAGCGGGGTTCCCACCGTCAGGTCGCCGCCGGTGTTGAAGCGCAGGTCCACGATGAAGGCCGCGAGGGGCTGCGCCGCCACCGCTTGAGCGAGCTGGTCCGTGAACCCGGCCACGGAAGGACCGTCCCGCATGTCCTGCGCGCGGTTGTACTGGAAATACAGCGCGCGCAGCTCGGGCACGTACTCGAACCAGTAGTTCTGCTCGGGATGACGCAGGTAGCGGGCGACCCTCTCCGGCGGCACGGCCGGCTCCAGGCCATCGGGATCGCTGTACCCCGGCGCCAGGTCCCTCCAGGACTCGGTCGGCGTCGTCTTCTTCCGGAGGGGAAGAGGAGTGAGCCGCACCCGGCGGGATCGGCCGCGGCAGGAGAGCGTCAGGGGCACGGAGCCGTCAGCGGCGCGGAGGAGTCCCACGCCCTGCAGGATCTCGGGACTGGTCAGGAGGTAGGTGCTCATGTAGCGCTGCCAGGAGGCGTTGCCCGCCTTGATCCCCCTCACCCGCGCCGCCGCCGATTCGATGCGGGCGCCTCCAATCTTCGTCACGCGGCAGCCGAGCAGGTCCCTGTGCTCGGGGCGGGCGCGGACCACGTACAGGCCGTCCTTGAACCACCACGTTCGGATGGGAAGCCGCCGCACCTCCGTTCGGTTGCGGACCAGGTACAGACGCGTGTGCGCGTTCCCGGCGAGCGCCACCGCCCGCGCCAGCTCGACGACGACCGCGGGATCCGGGCGGGCGCTGAGGGAGCGCTTCAGGCGGTCGATCCGGTCTCGAAACGCCGCGCGTGCCGCGCCGGTGAAGCTGCGGTCGTAGCGAAGGAACCGCTCGAGCATCACGTCGAGGTCCTGCCGCCACCCCTCGACGCGGTCCCGCGGGGCGGGGCGCTCGGGCAGGAGCGCGAGCCAGAACGGGAGCTCTCGCTCGCCGGCGCTGGCCGTCCCCCGGATCTCCGCCACCCCCTGCTCGCCGTCGAACCGCAGCGTGTCGGACCCGACGGTCACCTGGAAGCGAACCCGGCGGCCTTCGACCGTGGCCTGCTCGACGGTCAGGGCCGCCGTGCCCGTGGCATCGGCCTTCGCGCGACCCGCGGCGAAGTCGACGGTCAGGACGACGGGCCGCCGAGGATACTCGACGACCCCTTCCCAGGTGCCTGCGGGAAGCGAGGCCGCCAGCAGGAGGGCGATCACGGCCGGGGCTACTGCCCCCGGCGGATGCGGATGCTCCCGTTCACGGTATCGAGCGTGAGCGGCCGGCCGCCGCTGCCGATCGTGCCCGAGAGGCGCCGGCGCGAGAGCCGCGTCTCGCCGTGCAGCGGGAAGTCGGTATTGATATCGCCGTTGACCGTGGCCGCCCGCAGCTCCGCGTTGGCCGCGGCGGGAAGCTCCACCGCGATGCTGCCGTTGACGGTCTTGAAGGTCAGCGCGTCGTCGCCGCTCGCCTGTCCCACGGAGGCGGTGATCGAGCCGTTCACGGTCTCCGCGTCCGCGTGGCCCGCGGTCGAAAGGCGCACGCCGCCGTTGACGGTGCGGGCCTCAACGTCTCCACCGAGGTCGTCGGCCTCGATGGCCCCGTTGACGGTGCGGCCCACGAAGCGGACGCCGGCGGGCACGCGGACCGTGAAGCTCACGTTGACGTCGTTGTCGTTGACGCTCATGTGGCCGCCTTCGCCGGGCCGGCACTCGTTGGCCGGTTTCCCTCCGGGAGTGGGGTAGACCGCGCAGATCGTGACCCCGCCGGCGTGCTCCACGACCTTCACCTGGACGGAGGCGGGGTCGCTGCGGCGGGCCTTCTTGACGGCAGTGACCTCCACGCGGTCCCCGGCCGCGGGCCCGGCCGAGACGTCGCCATTGACGCCCTTGATCTCGACGGCCTGGCCGGGGGCGACGCGCCCGTCCCAGGTGAAGTCCTGGGCCGCCGCCGCCGAGGCCACGCCGGCCATGAGGACGGCGAAAAGCGCCGTCCCCCGGTAGTTGCTGCTCTCGCGCATGGGTGCTCCTTTCCTCACTGCCGCTTGCGGATCGCGATGGCGCCGCTCAGCGTGTGGATGTTCACGGTGGCGCCGCCGGCGCCCGTGCTGAAGCTCAGCTCCTTCTCGGACGGGTTCTCGGGGCCGGTGCCGTGGACCATGGCCGGCCCCAGGTCGTTGTCGATCGTGCCGCTGAAGGTGGAGAGGGTGAAGTCCGCCGCCACCGTGGCGGGCAGGGAGAGCTCGATGCCGCCGCTCACGCTCTCGGCGTCCAGCACCGCGCCCTTCGCCAGGTCGCCCTCGAACCGCACCTTGCCGTTGACCGTCTCCAGGTGTCCGTGGCTGAAGGTGCCCCCGGAGACGTGCAAGGTCCCGTTCACCGTGCTCGCCTCCACCTCGCCGCTGGCCCCCTTCACCGACACCGAGCCGTTCACGGACTCCGCGTGGACCCGGCGCGCGGGCGCGGACACGTCCAGGCTGCCGTTGACGGTCTGTACGTCCACCTCGTGGGCGCTGCCGCTCACCGTGATGTCCCCGTTCACGTTCTCCGCTCGCACGGTGCCCTTCACGTCGGTGACCTCGATGCTCCCCGCGAACGACTCGATCTCGAGCCGGCTCCCCTCGGGCACGTGGACCTCGAGCCTGGACTCCACGCCGTGGGGGTTGCCGCGCGTCTCCACCTCGACCCGGATGCGGTTCTTCTCGCCGGTGAGGGAGAGCCCTTCGGCCCCCGGCCCGAGAACGCCGGTCACCGTCACCTCCTGCCGATTCCAGCCGATCACCTTGAGGGTGCCGGCCGGGTTCTCGATCTCCACGAGGCCGTTCGCCGCCGCCGGGCGGCGCTCGTCCACGTTCTGCTGCGCGGCCGCCGGACCGCCCCACGCCGTCAAGGCGAGGAGCGCGGCCGCCATCGTCGTCTTCATATATCGATGCCTCTCTCCCTCTAGGACTGCGTCGAGAGCCGCACGACCCTCTGCAGCACGTCGAGCTTCTTCTGGTGCGTGGACGCCAGCATGTGCGAGAGCTGGGAATTGGCCGGGTCCTGGCGGAGGGCGCCCCGCACCTGCCGCAGGGCGGCGTCGATCGTGGTCAGGTCCTTCTCCACCGCGGCCATCGTCTCGGGCGGGAGCGTCGCCTTCCGCGCCTCGAGCGCGGCCATGAGCTGGCCAGTGGCCCGCGCGTACTCGCGCTCCGCGGCCAGCAGCGCCGGATCGGTGGTCCAGGCCGCCTCGTGGACCGCGCCGGTCGGGGTCTCCGGTCCCGTGGCCGGTGGCCAGACCCGCGCGCGGCCGCCCAGGGCCAGCACCACCGCCGCGGCCGCCGCCAGGAGCGCCGGGCTCCAGGACCAGATGCGGCGCGGTCCGGGCGCCGCCGGGCGGGGCCGGACGGCCGCGATCCGCTCCGCGATCCCGGGCCACAGGTCGTGCGACGGGCTCATCTCCCGCGGCATCGCCGCCACCCGGGCCATGAGCGCCCGCAGACCCCGCTCCTCCGCGGCGCAGCCCGCGCAGCCGGCGAGGTGCAGCTCCACTTCGTGCAGCTCCGCCTCCGTCAGCGTGCCGTCCACGTAGTCGTCGAGCCTTTCCTTCGCCTCTTCGCAGGTCATGTCCTGAGCGCTTCCCGCATCATCCTCCGGGCTCGATGGAGCTGGGCCTTGGAGGTCCCCTCGGCCACGCCCGTCATCTCCGCGATCTCCTGATGGCGGTAGCCCTCCACGTCGTGGAGCACGAACACCGACCGCGCCCCGGGCGGCAGGGCGGCCAGCGCCTTCTCCAGGTCCAGGCCGGCCTCGGGACCGGGGGTCCGGGTCGGCTTCTCGAACGGCGCCAGGTCGTCGGTCGTCATCACCCGCGCCACGCGCCGCCGCCGCGCCCGCCGCTCGGACAGCGCGACGTTGACGGTGAGCGGGTGGAGCCACGAAGAGAATGCGCTCTCCCCGCGGAAGGTGCCCAGCCGCTCCCAGGCCCGCACGAAGACGTCCTGGGCCAGCTCCTCGGCCAGCGAAGGGTCCCCGGCCAGCCGCATGCACAGCGCGTAGACGCGTCCCACGTTCCTCCTGTACAGCTCCTCGAAGGCGGCCATGTCCCCGGCCTGGGCGCGGCTGACCAGCCGCCGCTCCTCGGCCCGCGGGTCCTCTTCATTCACCAGCGGGATGACGCCTCCCAGGGGCGCGGCCGGTTCGCTCCAGACCGCCGTTCTCAAGACACGGATGAGACGCCGCAGACCGGAGGGGGGTTTGAAAGCGCCCAAACCGGGCACGTCCTTTGCCGCAAAAAGGTGTCATGAACCGTTCGGGCCGTTCATCCATTGCTGACGCAACCCATTCATTCGCCACTTTATCCAGGTTTTGCGGAGGCACTCTAATCCATGTCCCGCCGCTATCTTTCCGTGACGTTTGCCGTGGCCCTGGCCGCCCATACGGCCTGTGGGCGCAAGCCGCTCCAGAACCGGGGAGCTGAGGCGCCGGAGGGCGGGAAGGCCGACGGTCCGCTCCGGTCCCGCCTGGACACGACGCCGCCCTACGTCGTCGGTGACGACGGCGAGGGCGCCCGGCATTGGAAGACCGTCCGCGCGTTCTACGAGAAGAACGGCTTCCAGCCCGTGTGGTTCTCCTGCCGCCGTCCCAGGTCCCAGGCCCAGGCCCTTGTGTCGGCCGTTCAGACGGCCGAGGCGGAAGGCTTCAAGGCGAGCAGCTACGCGATGCCGGACCCGGCCCGTCTCGCGTCCGCAGCCTCCTGGAACCGCTCAAGAAGGGGCTGGAGGGCGAGCAGGCCCTCGACCTCGAGCGGCAGCTCTCCTACGCCTTCGTCAAGTACGCGTCGCACCTGGCCTCGGGCCGGACGGACCCCGCGAGCGTGGACCCGCACTGGTTCGTCACCCCGCGCAAGGTGGATGTGGCGGCGGTGATGAAGCAGGCCTCCGAGTCCGGCCGCGTCGAGGAGACGCTGCGCGGGCTGGCGCCCCAGCACCCGCAGTACGAGCGCCTGCGCCAGACGCTGCAGCACTACCGGGAGATCGCCGCGCGTGGCGGCTGGCCGGCGGTCCCGGAGGACGTGCGGCTGCGCTACGGGTCGCGCGGGCCCGCGGTCGCGCGGCTGCGCGCGCGCCTGGCGGCCACCGGCGAGCTGACCGAGTCGGGGGTGGCCGTCTTCGACCCCGCCGTGCGCGCCGCCATCGAGCGCTTCGAGGAGCGCCACGGCCTGACGCCGGACGGCGTCCTCGACCGCGACACCCTTCACGCCCTGAACGTCCCCGTGGAAGAACGGATCGAGCAGATCACCCTCAACATGGAGCGCTGGCGGTGGCTCCCGGAATCCCTCGGCGACCGGCACATCATTGTGAACGTGCCCATGTACCAGCTCGAGGTCTACGAGAACGGGCACGTGGTCCTGCCCATGCGCGTGGTGGCCGGCAAGACGGACAACCCGACGCCGATGTTCATGGACAGGATGGAGAGCGTGGTCTTCAGCCCCTACTGGAACGTGCCCCCCAACATCGCCAGGAACGAGACGATACCGGCGGCCATGAGCGATCCCGCCTACCTCGCCCGCAACAACATGGAGCTCGTCAAGGGGAACCGCGTGGTGAGTCCCGGGTCCGTGAGCTGGGAGGCGGTGGAGGCGGGCGACTACACCTTCCGCCAGCGGCCGGGAGAGAAGAACTCCCTGGGCAACGTGAAGTTCCTGTTCCCGAACCAGTTCGACGTCTACCTGCACGACACCCCCGCGGACAGCCTCTTCGCGCGCACGGAGCGCGGCTTCAGCCACGGCTGCGTCCGCCTGGAGAAGCCCCTGGAGCTGGCGGAGTACGTGCTGCGCGCGCAGCCCGAGTGGACGCGCGAGCGCATCCTCTCCGCCATGCACTCGGGGTCGGAGAAGTGGGTGACGCTGAAACAGCCGCTCCCCGTGTACATCCTCTACATGACAGCGTGGGTGAACCCCGACGGCGCGGTCCAGTTCCGAGAGGATATCTATGGCCACGACCAGAAGCAGGAGAAGCTCTTGCCCTTGCTGTCACCGGCCCCGACACGAGTGGCCCAGGTGCAGCCGCCCGCCGCTTGACGCCTTCGCCGGCTGAGGACCGCCCGGACCCTCAGCGCGTGGTCGAGGCTTTCGCCTTGGGAGGCGGCGGCTTGGCCAGGGCGCCCTTGATCATCTCGATGAGCTCGTCGCTCTTCATGGACGAGGCCAGGGCGTGGGACAGGGCGGTGCTGCCGTCCTTCATCTTCAGGTGGGGGTTGGCGCCCAGCTCCAGGAGCGTGCGCGCGGACTCGGCGGCCCCGACCTCCGCGGCGGAGATGAGGGCGGTCCGGCCGCCGTACTCGAGCTGCGAGACCTTGTTGACGTCGGCCCCCTTCCCGACCAGCCAGCGGATCGCCTCCGTCTGGCCGGTGGTGGTGGCGGCCATGAGCAGCGTGTTCCCGTAGTTGTCGGCGCCGTTGACGTCCGAGTACTTGAGCAGCGCCTCCGCCGCGTCCACCTGGCCGCCGAGGGCGGCGATGGCGAACGCCGTGTAGCCGTTCCGGTCCTTGATCTTGGGATCCGCTCCCGCCTTCAGCAGGGCAAGGACCACGTCGTCGAAGCCGCGGCTCGCCGCCTCGCTCAGGGGCGTGTGCCCCCATTCCTTTCCGCGGAAGTTCACGTCCGCGCCCTTCTCGATGAGGTACTTCGCGATCTCGAGACGGCCCTGGCCCGCGGCCCTGTAGAGCGGCGTCACGGGCTCGCCGCCGAAGTCGAGGGCGGAGTCCGGCGAGTTGCCCTCCTCCACGATGGCCTTGACCGCGGCCAGGTCGCCCCTGTCGATGGCGGCGGCGAATCGATCGGTGAGGCTCGGCTCGGAAGCGCCGGCCAGCGCGGCAGCCCCGAGAGAAGCGGCCAGGACCGAAGCGCGGACCACCGGCGCAACGCGCATCGTTGCCTTCCTCATCACTTCGCTCCCTTGGCCTTGAGCATGTCCACGATGGCGGCGTCTCCCTTCTCCTCGGCCGCCTTCAGGATCGACTCGCCGCCTCCCGCCGTCGCCACCTTCGCGCCCTTGTCCAGGAGCACCTTCACGACGTCGGCCTTCTGCTGCTCCACCGCCACGTAGAGCGCGGTCTGGCCGAACTCCGTCGCCTCGAGGGGCGCGCCCCGGGCGATCAGCAGCTCGACGACGGCCGGGTTGCCGCTGCGCGCCGCCGAGTGGAGGGCGGTGCCGAAGATCGCGTTGGAGCTCACGAGGGACGCCTTCTTGTCGAGGAGGTAGCGCACCACCTCCAGGTGGCCCTTGGAGGCGGCCCGGAAGATCGGCGACCGCCCCTGGCTGTCGCGGGCGTTCACGTCGGCGCCCTTGTCGACCAGGAGCTGGACAGGGGGCAGCTTGTCGTACTGCGCCGCGATGTGCAGCGGCGAGGCCCCGTCGCCGTCCTTGGCTTTTAGGCTCGCGCCCTTGGCCAGGAGCAGCGTGATGACCTCCTCGTTGCCGCCCTGGGCTGCCGCGTGCAGGGCGGTGAACCGGATCCTGTCCTGGGCGGCGACGTCCGCGCCCTTGTCGAGGAGCATCCGCACCGTCTCCACGTTGCCGCCGAGGGCGGCCTCGCCGAGCGGCCGGCGCTGCTGGTCGTCCACGGCGTTTACGTTGGCCCCCTTCTCGAGGAGGAGGGCCACGATCTCGTCCTGGCCATTGGCGGCGGCGAACATGAGCGCGGTCCGCTGGTTGCGGTCGGGCTCGTCCACGGCCACGCCCCTCTTCAACTCCTTCTCCACACGGGCCCTGTCGCCCTCCTGGGCGTAGTAGTGCAGGTTGGTCTCGGCGAGCGCAGGGAGGCCACACGCCAGGCCGAGGACGACCATCGCGATCCGCTGCATCGCTGCTCCTTGCTGGTGTTTGGGCGGCGATCCTAGCATGACCGACCGGGCTCTCAGCGCTGCCGGACGTCGTCGCTGAGGACGGGCTTGACGTCCAGGATGGGTGTGCCGTTCACCGCTTCGAGATGGCGGACGCGCACCCGCGGACCGTCGATGGCCGTGATCTCGACCCGGTGCAGACCGACGGGGTTCGGACGGTGGGGAGAGCGGGTGCTGAACACGCCCTCCTGCGGCCTGGACGCGTCGCCCCGCGGATGCACCGTCAGGACGTCGCGCTGCGCCCGGTCGAGCCAGGTCACGAGGACGATGTCATCGCCGGGCTTCAGGCTCCGGAGGCCCTCGAGCACTTCCGGCGCGAAGACCAGCCAGGCCTCCGGCGCGCCCTCGTCGGCCTGCCGGGGGGCGCCGTCGAGATCGGTCAGCGACGACTCGACCCTGCCGATGGCCCTGACCTCGAAGCTCTCCACAGCTCGCCTCCTTCATCATGTCGAGGCCCGCGGTAGTCCTAGCGCAGCAGCGGGACCAGCAGGTGCACCAGGCCCGTCACCACGAACACTCCCGCTACGTCCAGCAGGACGCCGTAGCGCATCATGCTCGACAGCTGGATGTAGCCGGATCCGTAGACGATCGCGTTGCAGGGCGTGGAGACGGGGAGCATGAAGCCCAGGCTGGCGCCCATGGTCGCGCCCAGCGCGGGCTCCAGCGGATCGGCGCCCTGCGCCTTGGCGATGGCGATGACCACGGGCACGATCATGTTCGCCGAGGCGGTGTTGGACGTCGTCTCGGAGAGCAGCATGGCCACCAGCGTGGAGGCGAAGAGCAGGCCCAGCCCGCCGTGGACGGGGAGCAGGCCGGTGAGGCCCCGGCCCACGGCCTCGGCCAGACCGGTCTGGAACGACAGGACGCCCAACGCGAAGCCCCCGCCGTAGAGGAGGACCACGCCCCAGTCGATCTGCACCGCCTCCTCCCAGGTGATGGCCCGCTCGCCCTCGCGGCCTGGCAGGAGGAACAACAGACCCGCCCCCGCCATGGCCGCCACCGCCTCCGGCACGCGGCGGTTCACGGCCTGGTAGACCTCGCTCTGGTCGCCTGCGAGGAGCGCGATGAGGCCGGGGATCACCCACAGGGCCACCGTCACCAGGAAGGCGGCGAGGGTGGAGCGCTGGGCGCGCGTCCAGGGCCCGAGCCGCTTCTTCTCCCGCTCGAGCATCTCCGCGCTCCCCGCGATCACCCGCACCCCGGCGGGGGAGAGCCAGTTCAGGTAGAAGAACAGATAGAAGAACAGGACGACCACCACGGGGACGCCCACCATCGCCCACTTGAAGAACGGGAACTCCACGCCCACGAGCTGTCGGATGAAGCCAAGGCCGATCACGTTGGGCGGCGTCCCGATGGGCGTGGCCAGCCCGCCGATGGAGGCCGCGAACGAGGTCATGAGCATGAGGCCGGTGGCGTAGCGGCGGCTGATGGGGCTGCCCCCCTCCTTCTCGTTGTCGAAGAGGAAGGCCAGGATCGACATCCCGATCGCGAACATCATCGCGGTGGTGGCCGTGTTGGAGATCCAGGCGGAGATGAAGGCGGTCACCGCCCCGAAGGCGAAGAGGATCCGCGAGGGCCGGCCTCCGACCCAGCGCAGGGACAGGACGCCGAAGGCCAGGCGGCGGTCGAGGTGGTGGATGAAGATGGCGCGGGCCAGGATGAACGATCCGATGAACAGGAACATGAGCGGGTCGGCGAAGGGGGCGAAGGCCTCCTTGGCCGGGGCCACGCGCAGGACCACGCAGGCGGTCACGCCCAGGAGCGCGGTCACGGGCATGGGAAGGGCCTCGGTGATCCACAGGATGATGACCGTCCCCATCACAGCGGCGAGGTGGTGCGCGGCGGGGGA
>DAINRN010000014.1:9259-16689 GCA_036741815.1 Acidobacteriota bacterium | reverse complement strand
TGGAATCCGGTGACGTTCGATCCCACCTCCACGATTTCGCCCACGAACTCGTGGCCGATCACGAGCGGCACCTTGATGGTCCTGGCCGCCCAGGCGTCCCACTTGTAGATGTGGACGTCGGTACCGCAGATGCCCGTGCGGTGGACGCGGATCAGGACGTCGCTGATCCCGATCTGCGGCTCGGGGACGTCCTCCAGCCAGAGCCCCGCCTCGGCCTTCGCCTTGACCAGGGCCTTCACGCGGGCAGCCCCGCCGCGATCACGCGCTCCATCTCCTCCGCGAACGCGTCCAACTCGCCCAGCGTCGTGTAGACGTTGGGGGTCACCCGCAGGCCCTTGAACTCCTCGTGGACGATCGGGGTCACGATGATCCGCCGCTTGTCCCACAGGTGCGCCGCGAGCTTGTGCGGGTCCACGCCCTCGAGGCTGACGTTGGCCAGGCCGCAGGACTGCGCGGGATCGAAGCTGGTCAGGATGCGCACGCCTTTCTGCTTCTCGAGGCGGCGCGCCCACCGCTCCTTGAGGTAGCGGAGCCGGGCGGCCTTGCGCTCGATGCCGATGCCTTCGTGGAAGGTGAGGGCCTCGGCGATGGCGTTGTGGTTGGCGGCGGGGTGGGTCCCGATCTCCTCGAACTTCCGGATGTTGCCGTTCATCTCCGGCGGCGCGGCCATGAGCGGCCACAGCTTCGGGATCTTCTCCTTCCGGACGTACAGGAACCCCGTCCCGTGCGGCGCCAGCAGCCACTTGTGGAGGCTGGTGCCGTAGTAGTCGCAGTCCAGGTCGGCCAGGGTGAAGGGGAAGTGGGCGAAGGCGTGGGCCCCGTCCACGATCACCTCGATCCCGCGCTCGCGCCCCAGCCGGCAGATCTCCTTGACGGGGAAGATCTGCCCGGTCAGGTTCGTGATGTGGCAGAGCTGGATCACGCGGGTCTTCGGGGTGATGGCAGCCCTGAACCGTTCCACGAGGTCGGTCATGCTTGGAGGCGGTACGGGAAACGAGAAGGTCTTCAAGACGATCCCGTCACGCCGCTCCCGCTGCCGCCAGGTGGTGAGCATGCGTGGGTAGTCCTGGTTGGTGGTGAGGACCTCGTCGCCCCTCGCGAGGCCGAGGCCGAGCTGGACGATCTCGAGGGCTTCGCTCGCATTGCGGGTGATCGCGATCTCCTCGGCGTCGCAGCCGAAGGCCCGGGCGAGGCCGCGGCGGACCGACTCGATCTGCGGCTCCAGGAGCTGCCACATGGTGTAGACGGGCGCCTCGTTGGACAGCTCGAGGTAGCGGCGCATCGCCTCCTGGACCACGCGCGGCGAAGGCGAGACGCCGCCGTTGTTCAGGTTGATGAGGCTGCGGTCCACCGTGAAGGCCTGCTGGATCTCGCGCCAGTAGTCCTCGTCCGAGGCCAGCTCCTCCGCCGTGCGGCCGCCGGCGGCCCGCCCCGCGGCCAGGACGGTGTCCAGCCCGCGCTCACGGAAGGAGGCCAGGACGCCGGCCCCGCCCGCCAGCCCGCGCAGGAACGCGCGACGCGTGCTCATGCCCCGCTCCTGATAGATGAGGGCCGCATCATATCGCTGGTTGCGCGCCGGCCGATGCGGCCCGAGCGAGCGAGTGTGGTACTCCTTGACCCCGCCCGAGGCCCATGTCGACGCGACAAGACCGGTTCGGTAGCGCCGTCCCGGAATGGCTCTGGTGGACCCTGCCCGTTCTCGCCGCGGTCGCCGTGGGCACCTACCGGCTGCCGGATCAGATGCTCACCGGGGACGAATGGCACGCCCTTCACAGGGCGATCCACCTTCCCTACCGGGAGCTGCTCTCGACCTTCGGGCTCTCGGACCATTCCATCGCCCTGGCGCTCTACTTCAGGGCGGCGATGGACACCGTGGGGCTCTCCGACGCCCTCCTCAGGGCGCCCTTCCTGCTGTGCGGAGTCCTGTCCGTGTTCCTCATCCCGTGGGCCGTCCGCAGGGACGTGGGACCGTTCGCCGCCTGCACGCTGGCCTGGCTCCTGGCGCTCTCGCCGGTCGTCATCCTTTTCAGCCGCACGGCCCGTCCCTATTCGATGACCCTGCTCGGGGCATGGGGGGGCGCCCTGGCATTTCTGCAGTGGTGGACGACCGGTCGAAGACGATGGGCGTTGGCCTTCTGCGCGTGCTCGGTCGTCACCGGCTACCTCCTCGTGATCGTCCTGCCCTTCGTCCTGGGAAGCCTGGTATTCGCCCTCGTCGAGACGCTCCGGCGCCGCAGGGCTGCCGGGCTGCCGGGCTTGCGGGAGCTGGCGTGGCTCGGGTTCGCAACGATGGCCGCTCTCGCCGCTTTGCTCCTTCCCGCGGTGTTCACCGACTTCTGGAGCCTTTCCGGCGCGGCCGGACCGGTGACGCGCGCCGGCTTCACCGCCGGCGAAGGGGTCGCCGCTCTCCAGGTGCTTTCGGGGGACGCCGGAGCGGCGGCCTGTGGCGTCGTGAGCGTGCTGACCTGTCTCGGTGGTGTGGTGGCCCTTCGACGAGCCCCCAGGCTCACGGCCTTCGTGTCGACGCTTTCCGCCTTGCACGTCGCCGCCATCTACATGGCCCTGCCGGCCGGCACCGGCACGAGGTTGGTCCTGGCACGCTATCTCCTCCCCGTGCTGCCGGCGCTGCTGCTCTTCGCCGCCGTTGGCGCCGAAGCGATCGCCTCCCTGGCGCCGCCCGCGGCCCGACGGATCCTGCGCGTCGCCCTGGCCATCGCGCTCGTGGTCGGCCTCTTCGCCGCCGGCCCCGGTCCGACCGCCCTCACGGGCCCGGCGAACTGGGTGAGCCAGCAGCTGTACGTCGCCTTCTGGTTCGGCCAGGGTGTCTACCCCCAGATCGTGCGGCGCGTCCCCGACTTCTACGAGTCCCTGGTCCCGCTGCCTCCCGGGGCTGCGACCCTGGTGGAGGTCCCCTCCTACATCTTCTCGGTCAGCAATCCGCTGGCGCACTACCAGAGCGTGCACCGCCAGCGCACTCTCATCGGCTTCCACAACGGCCTGTGCGGGCGTCTCCGGAAAGGGGAGGTGCCCTGGGGCCGCACGGACATCCGTCTCCGCAACTACGTGTTCCTGGCGGACCCGGTGGGAGCGCGGCGAGCCGACGCGACGCACGTGGTGTTCCACCGGCGGATGAGCCGGGAGACGGCGATCCCGTCGTTCATCGTCGACGAGCCCGACTTGTCGGGTTGCATCGAGGCCTATCGCTTCCGGTTCGGCCCGGCCGTCTACGAGGACGAGGACATCGTCGTGTTCGACGTGCGATCCGTCATCCTCCCGCCCGGAGCATCGTGAAGGTGGCCGCCAGGGTCAGGACGAGGATCGCGGGCACGACCCGGCGTCTCAGGAACACGGTCAACGCGTCGGGAGGCGCGCGGAACAGCATCCCCGTCGACAGCACGAGCAGCGGCAGCTTCGCGTAGGTATATCGCGACAGCAGCAACAGCACCGAGTTTCCGATCCAGAGCGCCGCCAGCACGGCGAGGATGGGCCGCGCCCACGGATCGCGGCACCGGAGGCCGACCAGCAGACCGAACAGGCCTACGAGGCTCTGGGCGAACATGGCGCCGTCCGCGATCGCGGCCGCCCGCCGGGCGCGGGGCGTGGGGTCCGCGGCCAGCGCCCCCTGCATGGGATGTCCGGCGTTCTCCCAGGCGAACCGCCGCCACCACCATGCCGTGGTATCGAGAGGGAAGCGCCAGAGGTTGTTGGCCACGTTCGCCACGTAGGTCCCGGGGTCCCTCCGGATGTTCCGGATGGCCTCCCGGCGGAACTCGTCGTTGAGCCGCACCGCGTTCGCGGTGAGGACGGTGAGCGAGTACTCCTTCTCGCCCGTCACCCGGGAGTAGATGCGCATACCTTCGCCCTCCCAGACCGAGCGCCAGGACACGAACGGCTCGTCCGCGCCTCGCTTGCCGACCGAAGAGGCCCAGAGGTTGAAGCCGGCCTGCGCGCTGACGGGAACGAAGCGGCCGCTCACCGAGTGGTTCCGCAGCAGGTAAGGTCCCACGATGACCAGCATGCCGAGCGAGAGCCAGGCCAGGAGCCGCCCGCCGGCGGTCCAGCGACCGCTGAGCCATTCAAGGACCGCCACCGAGCCGGGGATGGCCAGCGCGACCGGCCGCACGAGCGCCGCAAGCCCGAAGACGAGCCCGGCGACCAGGGCCGGCCGCGGCGGCGTCGTCGGATCGCGGGTGGCAGCGGCCAGCGCCAGGGTGCCGAGCAGGATCAAGCCGACGTCGAGCAGCGCGTAGCCGAGGGCGCCCGCGAGCACCACCGAGAGGGGGTTCGCGAACATCAGGGCGCCGACGAGGAAGCCGCCCGCCGGATCGCGCTTCGCCAGGAGCAGGAAGAGGAGGACCGTGAGGGCAAGCAAGGCGAGCCACTGCGCCGCGATCACCGCGGTAGTGTCCTGCGCGTGCGGCTTCAGGCCGGCAGCGTCCCGTGCCCACAGGACCAGGGCCACGAACGCCGGATAGCCCGGCGGGCGGAACACGGCGCCGCCCAGGGAGCCCGTGGCTCGAAGCTGCCGCCCGATCTCGAAATGCTCTTCGATCGGGCCCGCGGGCAGGGCCCACAGCATGGAGGCCGCCGTCACCGCCAGGCAGACCAGCAGCAGCGCGGCCAGATACGCACCTAGCGCCTGCCGATCGTTCATGGGCGCCGTCATTCTCGCACTCGCCCCGCTTGCCGTGGCGTGACGGCCCCGCCTTGCTACCATCTCGCATTCAAGGTCCGGCATGACGAACGGGGCAGCGATCGACCGTCCGACGGGAGAGAGGCCTGGTCTCCGCAGACGAGCCGCCGTGTCTTTCGCCGTGGCGGCGGTCGCGTCGACGCTGCTCTTCTACAACATCGCCTCGGCCGTCCGCATGGACATCCGGGAGCTGGAGCGGCGCGGACGGGTGGACCTGCCCGACCTGTACCCGCTGGCCATCTTCAAGCCCGCCGGTGCGGCAGAGTGGTCGGCGCTCTATCCCGCCCATCGGCGATACTGGAGCGATTACTGCGGCGCGGCGCGGTCCTTCCTGCAAGCGACGCCACGCGCTCCTTCCACCGACCTGTCGACGGCCTCCCTGCTCTGTCAACGCGAGACGGCCGCGGCGACCGGCAAGGCCGGCATCCGCCCCTGGGAGTTCTGGCGGACGGTGCCCGCGGGCGATCTCCGCTCCATCGTCGAGACGACCCCTCCCCCGGAGATGAGCGAGGATCGAGGGCGCGCCTTCCTGGCCTCTCTGGGATTCGAGCTCCGGGGCGGCGTCGCGCCGTTGTTCCCGTTCTGGATGGCGGCCCTCGCCTTCGCACCGGTCACGTTCTGGATCGCATGGGAATTCGTCCGGGCGGGGCGCCCGCGGGCAGGGTTCTGCCTCTTGATCCTGCTGGCCCTGTCGCCCTTCGTGGGGGACTGCCTGGTCTTCGTCCACTCCGGGCTCGGCTTCTACCTCGGGACCTGGGGAGTCCTGGTGGCCCTCTCGTGCTATGTGACCCTGGCCCCGCGGATCACCCTCGCCGGTCTTCTCTCTCGCGCGTTCCTCGCCGCGCTCGTCCTCTCGGTCTTCATGTGGTGCCGCAGCGGCGTGGCGATGCTCGTCCCCGGCTTCCTGCTCGCCTTCGTCATCGGCGCGCGTCGGCTCGGGAGGTCATGGGTGGGCCTCGGGTTGGCGGCGATCCTGCTCGTACCCCTGCTCCTGTCGCCAGCCCGCTCCCACCACGCGGTCTGGCACGCCCTGTGGGAAGGGATGGGGGATTTCGACCGTACCAAGGGCCACGTCTGGACGGACAAGGCGGCCAGGGCGGAGCTGGCTGCCGCGGGCGTCGACCCGGGACCCGACGCGACCATGAAGCTGGTCAGCCCCGTGTCGGAGGCCCACTTCAGACGCGTCGTCGTCGGGGATATAACGCGAGACCCGCTGTGGTACGCCCAGATTCTCGTGAGGCGGGTCGGTGCCACCCTCTTCCAGACGAAGCTCTGGCCCTTCCGCGACGCGAGCGGCCGGACGTTCGCGTTGAAGCGCTTTCCCAACGAAGGTCAGATCGATGCCTACTATGGCTGGACGCGAACGGTGGACCTCCTGGGGATCGGTCGCCGAGCGTCTGAGATCCCGATCCCCCTGGTCATCGCACCGACGGTGGTGCTCGGGTGCATCGCCCTGCGCGGCCGGGCCGCCGAGCGGGCGCGGCGGAGCCTCCTTTGCCTCTCCTGCGTGGCGGTGGGGGCCTTGGCCTCACCGGTCCTGATCACGGTGGGGAGCGCCTTCGAGACCCAGACCTTCGCCCTGGTGTACTTCCTCGGGACCGTGCTCCTGGCGGAGGACCTCTATCGCTCGCTGGCGAGCCCCTCGCGGTCCTCCGACTGAGCTCAGTGCTGCTCGCGTCCGAGGATCCGCTCCGTGGGGGCGTAGCGCGCGCCGGGGGGAAGCGGCGGTAGCTCGTCGGGCCATGCGTGCGCCAGCACGGCCCGGCACTCCCCGGGCCGGCGGACCAGGGCTACGATCTCGTCGTAGCGGTGCAGGGTCGGGGGATCGTCCCAGGCCTTCTGGATGGACTCCCACGGCATCGTGCGCACCCCGTCCGGCGCGAAGGCGGTGGGGTAGAAGAGCTGGCCGCGGAAGCCGCGCCGCCAGAGGAAGCCCGTGGCGCGCCGCCCGTACGTCCACTCCACCGCGTGCCGGAAGGTGAAGACCGCGGGCCAGTCGCCGCAGTGGTCGACCAGCACCACGAGCGTGCCCGGGCGCAGGTCGGGCGCGACGCCCTGAAGGTCACGCAGGGTGGCGGCCTGCCGCGGATACGCGCTGTGCGTGTCCCAGTACCGTTGCAGGGCCAGGGTCCGGCCCGTGCCCACGGCGACGACCCAGCAGGCCAGCCCCGCGGTGGCCAGCCATCGCCAGGGCAGTAAGAGCGGTCGTGCAGCCAGCACCGCGAGGGCGGCGAGGGCGACAGCGATGCCGGGCCCCGAGACGTACTCCGTGCGGTCCGTGGACGCGCCGATCCGGCTCAACACGTAGGGCCCGTAACCGAGGCCGGCCGCCACCAACCCGCCGGCGATCGAGAGCACCAGCGCGCGCCATGGCGGCGCGTCGTCGTCGGCCTTGCCGCGGGCCAGGCGCCGGATGAGCCAGCAGCCGCCCGCGAGAAGCGCCGCGGCCAGGGCCACGCGGCCGTCGCGCAGCTCGCGGGGATCCGAACCGACGAGCGGCAGCAGATGGCTGGCGTACTGGTGGGCCAGCCTCGTCACGACCGCCGCCGGGTTCGGGTCGAGGCGGGCGTTCTCCATCTGGTAGCGGCTGGCGTCTCCGCCCAGCAGGGCGGGGGCGACCGTCTGCGCCGTGGCCACGGCCACCGGCGCCGCCCAGGCCAGCCACCACGCGCGCGGCCAGCCTCGGGCCCCCGAAGGGAGGGCGAGGACCAGGAGCGGCGCCGCGAGGAGGAGCGGC
>DAINRN010000014.1:7976-9249 GCA_036741815.1 Acidobacteriota bacterium | reverse complement strand
GGGTCGCCTCGTAGCCGCGGATGGTGGCCCACGCCGTGGCGCCGGCCGCGACCAGGAGCGCCCGGCTCCCGCGCCACCGGGCCTCGACGAGCAGGAGCACCGCGAGGATGAGGCCCATCGTGGACCCGCTGCCGAACGTGCCCTGCACGGAGCAGAGCCGCGCCCGGTCGCTAGGGGCCCAGGTCACGACGAAGGCCGCCGCCAGCCACGCGAAGGAAGGCAGCCCCGGCCACAAGCGGCGGAGGATGACGAACAGAAGCACGCCGGCCAGCCACAGGTACAAGCCGTGCACGACGTAGTACCCCGTGAACCCGCCCGGGCCGAGAAGCCCGCCGGGCAGCGTCCAGAGGAAGTTCAAGGGGCGGTTGGCGTAGGGGACGCCGAGGGCGAAACGGTCGTTGAGCGAGCGTATCCACCACTCGTCGTAGCCGCCGAAGTTGGTCGAGCCGACCGCGGAGTAGCCGCAGAGGAGCAGGGCCAGCAGGACCGGCGCGACCAGGCACGTCTCCACGATGAGGCGCGAGGCTCGGCCGGGCATCGGCGTCGATGCTACAGCGACCTTGCGCCCTGCGGGACCGGCAGTTAGAGTCGCCGCGCCTTGACCGAAGCATCGCTGGCCCGCCGCCTCGGCCTCTTCGACGCCACCATGATCGTGATGGGCGGGATCGTGGGATCGGGGATCTTCATGAACCCGTCGGTGGTCGCCCGGCAGGTGGGGACGCCGGCCCTCATCCTCGCCGCCTGGGCCATCGGCGGCGCGATCGCGCTGGCCGGCGCCTTCGTCTACGCGGAGCTGGCGGCGCTGCGGCCCGCGGTGGGCGGCCAGTACGCGTACCTGCGCGAGGCCTTCGGCCCGCTGGTCGCCTTCCTCTACGGCTGGGGGCTGCTGCTGGTCATCCAGAGCGGCGGCATGGCCGCGGTGGCCGTGACCTTCGCTCACTACGCGCGGGAGCTGGTGGCGGTGCCGCTCGGCGTGGGCTCCCTGGCCACCCTGGTCCTCCTCGCCCTGACCGCCGTCAACTGCCTGGGCGTGCGCGCGGGGGCGACCCTGCAGAGCGTGCTCATGGTGATCAAGATCGTCGCCATCGTGGGCCTGATCGTGACGGGCCTGTTCTTCGCGGCGCCGGCCTCGGCTCCAGTGCGGCCGCCGCCCGCATCGACGGGCCTCGTCACGGCCATGGGGGCGGCGCTCGTTCCGGTCCTGTTCGCCTACGGCGGTTGGGCGACCGCCACCTTCGTCTCCGGCGAGATCAAGGATGCGGCGCGCACGCTG
>DAINRN010000014.1:0-7966 GCA_036741815.1 Acidobacteriota bacterium | reverse complement strand
CCGCGCGAAGCTCCTTGGCGGCATCCTGGTAACGGCCGGCGAGCTGAAGCGTCCGGAGCGGGACCTCCCGCGTGGTCTTCTGCTGGGCGTGCTGGGTGTCGTCGTTCTCTACCTCGCCGTGAACGCCGTCTGCGTGCGCGTCCTGGGGCCGGCGGGTCTGGCGGCCACCAGCACGCCCGCCTCCGAGGTCATGCGCCGCGCCCTGGGGGAGACGGGCGCGCGCGCCATCGCGGTGGGGATCGCCGTGTCCACCCTCGGGTTCCTGAGCCAGAGCATGCTCACTGCGCCGCGCGTCTACTACGCCATGGCTAGGGACGGCCTCTTCTTCCGGACCGTGGCCCGCGTCCATCCCGGTACGCGCGTACCGATGGCGGCCATCGCCCTGCAAGGGATACTGGCGGTGGTGATCGCGCTCTCCGGCCGCTACGAGCAGATCCTCAACTACGTCGTCTCCGTGGACTTCATCGGCTTTGGCCTCACGGGGGCCGCGCTCTTCGTCTTCCGCCGGCGCAGCGGGCCCTCGGCGTCGTTCCGGACGCCGGGACATCCCGTGACCACCGCCTTCTTCGTGGCGGCGTCCTTCCTCGTGGTCGTCAACACCGTCCGGCGGTATCCCGAGAACACGCTCGTGGGCCTCGCCATCCTGGCCGCGGGCGTGCCGGCCTACCTGCTGTGGCGGCGGAGGTCCGCGTGACGCGCGCCATGGGATCCGAGTACATGGAGTGGGCCAAGCTCCACTCGGGGGGCCGCTTCAACCTGGCCTCCAGCGGGGTCGTGGAGTACCCGCTGTCCGACCTGCCCGTCCGGCTCGAGGACCTGGTCCTGAGCGGGCCCGGCGCGTACGGATGGCCGCCGCTCCTCCGGAGGTTGGCCGCCAAGTGCGGGGTCTCTCCCGACAACGTGGTGGCCGCGATGGGGACGTCCATGGCCAACCACCTCGCGCTGGCCGCGCTGGCCGGACCGGGCGACGAGGTCGTGATCGAGCGTCCGGCCTACGACCCCATGGTCTCCGTCGCGCGGTACCTGGGCGCGGAGGTCCGCCGTTTCGACCGTCGGGCCGAGGACGGCTTCGCGGTGCGCCCCGACGAGGTGGCTCGGGCGATCACGCCGCGCACGAAGGCGATCGTCCTGACCAACCTGCACAACCCCTCGAGCGCCCTCATCGACACGGCGACCTTGCGCCGGGTAGGCGCGATCGCGCGGGACGTGGGGGCACGGGTTCTGGTGGACGAGGTCTATCTCGATTCACTGTTCGAGAAGACACCACCGTCGTCCTTCCATCTCGACCCCGGCTGCTTCGTGGTCACGAGCAGCCTGACCAAGGCCTACGGCCTGAGCGGCCTGCGCTGCGGGTGGGTGCTGGCCGACCCCGATCTGGCGCGCCGGATGTGGAGGATCGACGACCTCTTCGCCGCCAACCCACCACACGTGGCGGAGCAGCTCAGCGCGATCGCGCTCGACCACCTGCCGGCGATCGCGGCGCGGGCCCGGGCGTTGCTGGAGACGAACCGGGCGTTGATGAACGAGTTCCTGCAGTCGAGAACCGATCTTGATTCGGACCGGTCGGAGAACGGAATGACCACGTTTCCGCGCTTGAAACGCGGAAACGTGGATGAGATGTGCGTCCGGCTACGGGAGCGCTACGAGACGACCGTGGTGCCGGGCCGGTTCTTCGAGATGCCCGAGCATTTCCGCGTAGCGATCGGCTGCCCGACGGAGACGCTCCGGGAAGGCCTGAAGCGCCTGGCCGCAGTCCTGGCCGAGGCCGGCTGAGCCGGGCTCGTTCCGCTACTGCTTGCTGACGTTGAAGTTCCCCCGTGCCCCGCTGCTGGCCGTCCAACTCCCGTCCAACGTGGTCGTCGAGACGGGCGCGACAAGGGTCACCAGGGTCGAAGTGCAGTACCGGCTCATCTGGAAGGGCGGCCGGGCCACGCTCGTAGGGCCCGAAACGTGCCCCGCTCGCCAATGGCATGAAAGCTGGCGAATTATACGGCCCGCATCGGGCCAGGCCCGCTCAAGCGCGGGTCGCCCGCCACGACAGGACCAGCCCGAGTGCCGTGCTGGCGCCGACGAGAGCCGCGCCCCAGGGGTTGCTCCAGAGCGCGTGGGCCAGGAACAGACCCGAGATCAGTGCCAGCCCCAACGGCGCCAGGCGGCCGTCGCCCAGGCGCCGAGCCGCCAGCCCGACGAGGATTTGGGTCAGGCAAAAGCCGGCCACGGCCAGCACCGCATAGTCCTCGAGCGGCGCGCCGAGGCCGATCCCCAGGAGGAAGAGCCCACCCAGGGAGAGCACCGCCGCGCGCGGAGCACCGGTCGCAGGGGCGCGCTGGGCGAGCCTTCGCGGCAGGAGCCCGGCCTGGGCCAGCGCCGCGACGTCGCGCGACAGGGCGAGCACGACCGCGTTGAGCGCGGTCGCCGCCGACACCGCGGCGGCGACGGTGATCGCGGGCGCCAGCGCCGGTAGGAAGCGGCTCGCCGCCAGGGCGGCCGGCGCGGGCGCGCTGGAGAGCTCCGCTGGGGTCAGGTGCCCCACGACCGCGATTGCAGCGAGAACATAGGCCACCACTACGAGACCGACGCTCGCCGCCATGGCCCGCGGCACCGTGCGCTCGGGGTCGCGAATCTCCCCCGCGATCTCGGTGACGCTCAGGAATCCCACGTAGGAGAAGTAAGCGGGGATGGCAGCGCCCAACACCGGGGCGAGCCCATGCGGGAGCAGCGGGCGCAGGCTGGACTCGGGCGCCGTGAGCGTGCCCGCGACGCCGAACAGCAACAGGGCCGCGACCTTGGCGGTGGTCAGCGCGACCTGCAGCCGCGCGATGCTGCCGAGCGACGCGAGGTTCAGCGCGCACGCGAGCACCGTCACCCCCATCGCCGTCACCGTCCGCGGCGTGCCAGGGAGCAGCGCCGCAACCAGGTCGGCGAAGCCCAGCGCGACCAGGGGGAGCCCGATCGTCAGCGCCACCAGCAATGTGAAGACGAGGAAGAAGCCCGCCGCCGGACCGTAGGCCGCGCTAACCGCGAGGAACCCCGCGCCACTCTGCCGATAGCGCCGCGCCAGGCGCAGGCCAACGACCGCCGCGAGCGCGGCCGGGACCGCTGCCACCAGGTAGCTCAGGAACAGCCCGGGACCGGTGGCCACCGCCAGCCGTCCCGGCAGGACGAAGATCGACGCCCCGACCACATAGCCGACGACGATGCCCATGAGGCCGACAGTGCCGACCATGCGCTGCTCGCCGCTCATGGCTCACCTTGACACGGTTTGGACCGATCGGTCAATATGCTGACCATGCGGTCAGCAACGCGGGTGGCGCGCCGGGGACGCCAGGCCACCTTCACCGAAAAGGCGCGGCGGGAGCAGATCGTGCGCACCGCCATCGGCACCATCGCGCGCCGGGGTCTCGCGGACACGTCCCTGGCGGCCATCGCCTCGCAGGCGCGCATCAGCAAGGGATCGATCCTCTACCACTTCCGCGACAAGGACGAGCTGCTTGGCGAGGTCCTGCGCTCGCTGTGGACCGAGTTCGGGGCCTTCGCCAGGGGCGAGGTGGACTCCACCCGCGGGGCCACCGCCAAGCTCTGTGCCTACGTCGACGCCAGCGTGGCCTTCATGAGCGCGCGGCGCGACGCCATCGTCGCCTGGTTCGACCTGTGGGGCGGCCTCGGCGCGACGGAGACCAGGCGCCGGCTCGACCGCTCCCTCTATGCCCCCTGCCGCGCCTACCTCGCGGGCATCGTGCGTCGCGGGGTCGCGAGCGGCGAGCTCCGGCGCGTCGATCCGGCCACGGCGGCCGTCGTACTCCAGGGCGCGATCGACGGGGTCATGTTGCAGTGGGTGGTCGAGCCCGAGGCAGTCGACCTGGAGGCCTGCCGAATCGAGCTGCGGGCGCTCGCGGCGCGGCACGCGATGCGCGCGCGATGATCGCGGCCGCTACCCTCGGCGAGCTGGTGGCGCGCCGGGCGGCGGAGACGCCGCGCGCCGACGTGGTCCGCGCCCAGGGCGAGCGGCTCGACGCCCAGGCGCTCGACGAGCGGACCCGCCGCGTCGCCGGCGCCCTCGCCTCGGCGGGAGTGCTCCCCGGTCATCGCGTGGCGCTCGTGGCCGGCAACGGGATCGATTTTTTCGTCGCCTGGCTCGGTATCGTGCGGGCGGGCGGGATGGTGGTGCCCGCGCAAACCTCGCTCCGCGAGCGCGACCTGGGTCATGTCCTGCGGCATTCCGGCGCGCGATTGGTCCTCGCCGACAGCGCGTCGGCGGCGACGGTGCGCGCCGCGATGGTCGGCACACGGGTAACGGACGTCTGGGTGGACCTCGACCGCGCGCGGCGGGCGGCGCCGGGTGTGCCGCCGTCGGCGGCGCCCGCAGACGCCGTCGGCCTGCAGTACACCTCGGGCACCACCGGACTCCCCAAGGGCTGCGTGCTCACCCACGAGAGCTGGTTGCACATGGCGTCCGCGGTGGCGGGCCACGCCCCGTTCGGTCCAGACGATGTGGCCCTGACCGCCCAGCCCGCCAGCTACATGGACCCGATCTGGAACCTCATCCTCGGGCTCCTGTGCGGCATGCCCCTGGTGGTGCTGCCGCGCTTTTCGGCGAGCACCTTCTGGCGCACGGTGGCCGAGGCGGGGGCGACGTTCTTCTACTGCATCGGCACCATGCCGCAGCTCCTCCTCAGGCAGCCGCGCGACCCCGCGGAGCGCCAGCATCGCGTGCGACTGGTCCTCTGCTCCGGGATCCCGGCGGCCACGCACGCCGCGATCGAGGCGCGTTGGGGCTGCCCGTGGCGGGAGGCCTACGGGACCACCGAGCTCGGGGCCGTGCTGCTCTCGGCCGTCGAGGACACGGGCGATGTCGGCACCGGCGCCCTGGGCCAGGTGGTGGCGGGCAAGGAGATCCGCGTGGTGCGTGACGACGGTCGGGAGGGCGCGCCCGGTGATATGGGCGAGCTGTGGGTGCGGGGCCAGGGCCTCATGCGCGGGTACTTCGACGACCCCGCGGCCACGGCGGCCTGGTGCCCGGACGGGTGGGCACGGACAGGCGACCTGGTGGCCCGCGACGCGGACGGCCGCCTGCGCTTCGTGGCCCGGCGCCGCGACGTGATCCGCCGTGGCGGCCAGAACATCTCCGCCGCGGAGGTCGAGGCTGCACTCGCCGAGCACCCCGGGGTCAAGGTCGCCGCGTGTGTCCCGGTTCCCGACGACATCTACGGCGAGGAGGTGAAGGCGTACGTCCTTCCCCTGGGGCCGGGCGTGGTGGAGCCGGCAGCGCTCGCGTCGTTCGTGCGCGAGCGGCTCGCGGGCTTCAAGACGCCGCGCTGGATCGAGCTCGTCGACGAGCTTCCGATGACGCCGTCGGAGCGTGTCGCGAAGCACCTGCTCGTCTCCAGCCGGCCCGATCTCCGCGTCGGCAGCTTCGACACCGTCGCGGGCCGCTGGTTCACGCCGTGACCGGCGTCTCGCTGGCCTGCCTGCGCGGCGTGGTCGCCGGTCGTGCGCTCGAGGACGCCCTGGCCGCCGACCTGCGGGTCGTGGAGAACGGCGCGGAGCTGCGGTTCCATGGTCTCGCGGGGGGCCTCCTCCCCATGCTCGCGCGCATGGTGGGGCCCCCTACGGCAGCGCGCTGGGCGGCGGGCGCTCCGGTGGCCGCCGAGGAAGCGATCCTGGCCGGGTTCGCCCTGGCGGGGCCCGCGGCGGCCCTGGAGGCGGCCATCGGGGCGGCCACCCCTGTCGCGATCGCCGCCGCGCGCCGGCTCGTCAACGGCTACGAGCATCGAACGCTGGATGAGACGCTGGACCTGGAAGACCAGGCGCTTCGCGAATGCCTCGCCGACCCCGAGAGCGCGCGCCGGGTCGCGGCCTGGGCCGGCGGGCGCGTGGGCCTGGATACCGCGGCCGGACCGGATCTCGCGAGTGAACGACACGGCACGGTGCGGGTCGCGATCCTGTCGCGGTGGTCGCGGCGCAACGCACTGCGGGAGCGGACGGTGGGCGAGCTGGCCACGCTGCTGGCGGAGGTGGACACGGATCCCGACACCACCGCGCTGGTCCTGACCTCCCAAGGCCACACCTTCTGCGCGGGCGAGGACCTGCGCGAGCTCGCCGTCGACTATCCGTCGCGGGCGCTCGCCCTCCTGCCCGCGGTTCAGGATCTGACCCGCCGGATGGCTCGCTCGCGCAAGGTGGTGGTGGCCGCGCTGCCCGGGCCGGCGCTGGGGCTCGGCGCGGAGCTGGCCATCGCCTGCCACGCGCAGGTCGCGGTCCAGGGCGCGACCCTGGCCTTTCCCGAGGCACGGCTCGGGCTTCTGCCGAGCAACGGCGCCTTCACCTTCGTGCCGCGGTGCGCCGGGCCCACGCGCGCGCTGGCGTGGTTCCTCACCGGATGGCCCGTCCCGGTCGAGGAGGCGGCGCGGCTCGGCCTCGTAACGCGCGTCGTGCCGTCTCCGCAACTGCTCGAGGCTGCGCTCGCCCTTGCGGAGGGCGGAACATGACGCGTGGGCTCCTCGTGCCGTTGCTGGCGGTCTGGGCCGCGCCGACGCCGCAGCCGACCGCCCCGCCGGCCACGCCCGCGCCACCGCCGTTCATCAGGGAGCACGCTCGAGCGTTCGGCCATTACGCCGCGTACGGCGGACCGACCCACCCTGGCCACCGCCGCACGTCGCGGTATGTATCGATGCCGGATGGAGTGCGCCTGGCCCTGGACGTGATCCTGCCCGACCCGCTCCCCGCCCGCGAACGCATCCCGGCCATCCTCTCCGTCACGCCCTATGGGCGCTCGTACGAAGGCACGGACCCGGGACCGCGGCAGGTGTTCTTTGCGAAGCATGGCTACGCGGTCGTGGTCGCGGACGAGCGCGGGACGGGGGCCTCGTTCGGCGTCTGGCGCCACCCCTGGACGTCGGAGTCAATCGCCGACATCGGCGAGCTCGTGGCGTGGATCGCGGCGCAGCCGTGGTCGAACGGCCGCGTCGGCGCGAGAGGCGACTCCTACGTGGGGACCACCGCCCAGCTCGCCGCGGCCACCGGGCGGCCCCAGGTGCGAGCGGTGGTGCCGCGCTTCATCGAGACCGACGTCTACGCCGACGTCGCCTACCCGGGCGGCATCTACCTCGAGTGGGTCATCACCACCTGGACGCGGCTGGTGCGCGCCCTGACCGTGGGAGAGACACCGGGGACGGCATCCCCCTCCCGCGTGGTACGCCCCGTCGACGGACCGGACGGCCGCGATCTGCGCGACCGCGCCGGCGCCCAGCACCGCGGCGCGCCACCGTTCGACATGAGCGGCGCCGTGTTCCGGGAGGATCGAGCGCCCGGCGTGGGCGTGAGCTGGGACGACTTCAGCGTGCACACCTTCCGTCCTGCGATCGAGCGGTCGGGTGTGGCGATCTACGGGTGGGCGAGCTGGCTCGACGGCAAGACCGCCGAAGCCGCCCTGCGCCGCTTCATGACCTTCAAGAATCCGCAGCGCGTCGTCATCGGGGCGTGGAGCCACGGCGGCGGCCTCGCGGTGAGCCCGTTCGCGCGCCCCGACTCGCAGACGGTGGGGCCGGAGGCGCAGGCCCTCGAGGAGCTGCGCTTCTTCGAGCACCACCTCCGCGGCCGGCCCGACCCCGATCTCGACCACGCCGGGATCGTCTACTACACCCTGGGCGCGGAGCAGTGGCGGCGCAGCGATCGCTGGCCGCCGCCCGGCTTCTCGACCGAGCGCTTCTATCTGGCCGCCGAGCGGCGTCTCGACCGCGCGCCCCCGGAGGGCGATGGCGCCGACGATTACGCGGTGGACTTCCGCGCGACGACCGGTCCCCGGTCCCGATGGCACACCGAGCTCGACGGCGGGCCGGTGGATTACGGCGATCGCGCCTCCGCCGACCGCGCGCTCTTGACCTACACTAGCGACCCGCTCGGCGACGACATGGAGATCACCGGCGACCCCGAGATCACGCTGTGGCTGCGCTCGACCGCCTCCGAC